>CAWURN010000034.1:0-8906 GCA_963924835.1 Candidatus Nanopelagicaceae bacterium
TGCTGACAACACCGGAACTGTGATGGGGTAGGTTTTAATGGATTATGAAAGACTGACTTTATGAGCAGCAAAATTGCAGTTGTAACAGGAGCAGGCGGCGGAATGGGCAGCGCTATAACTGCTCGACTTGTTCAAGATAAATTTCACGTAGTTGCACTAGATGTAAATGCGGAAAGCCTAAAAAAGCTAGAGGTTACTTTCGCAACTAACGTAACAACTTTTACTGTTGATTTAACCTCTGCTGACAAAATCGCTGAGGTCTTTAAAAGCATTAAGGCAAAATTTGGTGGCGTTGATGCGTTAGTAAACAATGCAGGGGATTGCTTCATGTCTGAATTTCCAAATATCCCGGCCCAAGAATTTGAGAAGCAAATGGCGGTGAATTTTTCCTCTGCTTTCTACTGCTCACAAGAATCAGTTAAGTTGATGTTAGAGCGACCAGGAATTAAAAAAATTGTAAATATCTCTTCTAATGGCGCCTACAACTTCGATGTATTTGATCCACCGCACTATCGAGCGAGTAAAGCAGCGATGGATACCTTGACTAAAGATTTAGCTCGCCGATATGCGCGTGAGGGAATTTGTGTAAATTCAATCGCTCCCGCAATGACTGAATCACCACTGTTTAAAGTTCTTAGCGATGAGGTATTAAAGAAGGCAATCTCTCAAATGCCAAGAGGCGCTGCTATGAAGCCAGATGAAATAGCGGCATGGGTAGGATTTTTGATTTCCAGTGCTGGTGATGTTTCAAGTGGAAATGTAATTATTTTGAACCAAGGAAGAGATGTTCGGTAGTTAATACTTAACTAGTTATAAAGATCCGGCGCTTTCTTGAGCTCTTTCCATTGCTCTGGTCCATGACCATAAATCACATAAGCGTTATGCGCTTTAGCTAAATCCAGTATTCGATTTGCACTGGCTATCGCTTGGGCTGGGTCTGTTGCATCAAGACAACCCTCACTTACTTCAGACTCTCTGGAAATAGCATCACTGGTTAACAATATGGAACCGCTGTTGGGAAGTGTGAGGAGAATTGATAACTCACCTGGTGTGTGCCCTGGAACGTGCAGAATTTTAAAATTAGTTCCAAATTCGTAGTCTGAATCAATTAACAGATATTCGGCGGCCGGCCACTCTAAAGGCTTCTTACCTCTCCAATAGATAGGTCGTTCTAGTTCTCTCTCTTCTTTTCCCATAATTATTGGCACACCTGGAAATCCATCTATGTTGCCGACATGATCAATATGGGTATGAGAAATTATCAAATAATCCAAGTCGGCCTTAGTTAGCCCAAGTTTTGCTAACTGCGAAGCAGGTTGATTCTCGTAAGTAAGTTCAAGAACTTCACCAAACTCACCCAAGTTGTCCTCTACGGAAGCCGCGTTTACATCTTGGGCATACTTTTCTGGAAAGCCAGTATCAACAAGTATTTTTTCACCCGTGCTTGTTTCGATTAAAAATCCGGGAATTCCAATGATTCGGCCATTGGCATGAACGGTAAATAGTCCAAAATCTAGTACGGCTAGGGAAACCGGATAGCCAGTTAATTTTCTGGAAGGAAGCATGGGCATGATGTGTATTTTACTCTTTTCTTTTTTAGAAATAGAAAAAAATTTAGGCCCTAGATTTCCCAGGGCCTAAATTTTTTAAGATATACCTTTTGTTGTCAGATAAAGATCTGACGCATCAGGGTTGAACTAGAAGCGCACGTCCTCGGCATCGTTTGAGCTGAGTGTTCCATCAGCAGCAATCTTGAATACGCGGAATAGTGCACCACTTGAATCACCGTATGAGTCAAACTTTGCAGTGGTCCAAGCACCTTGGTAGGTAAAGTTCTTACCTGCTGCTGCTGCTTTTACCGCATTAGTCAGTTTGCTCCATGGAATGTTTGCTCCACCTTTAGCACCTGAAACAGCGCGTAGGCTCTTTGATAGAACTGAACCCTTAGTGCTCTTTCCGTGAATTGCTGCAAGGCAAAGTAGGACTGTTGCATCGTAGGCTGAAGCATCAACGAAAGTTTCCTTTGTTGCTGGCTTCGCAGCTTTACGATCTGCCTTCCACTTATCAGATGCGATTCCAATTGACTTTGCAGCAGTACCGCTTGCGCCGCCCATTATGTCGACACCAATGGTCTTAATAACTGCTTCGTCGTACATAGCTTCTGTGAAGAATGTCTTCTTTGCATCCCAGGCGCCGGTACGAACCAATGCAGGTCCAACCTTTGCAAAGGTGTCAGGGAAGTCAACGATTACCCAAACATCTGGTGAGCCTTCAGTTAGAAGCTTTGCTTCAGAATCGAAGGTTGCGTTATCTGGATTCCAAAGAACTTTGCGGCCGATGTCTCCGCCACCCTTAACCCATTCGTTGGTAACTACGTTTGCAAGAGCAGTTCCGAATGCATCGTTACGTGCACCAATGCTTAGTGTTACTGACTTACCAAACTTCTTTTGAACAGCGGCAACAATTACTTTGCCTTGGAAAGCGTCAGATGGATATGTGCGGAACAACAGATCCTTATCTGCAAACTTTGTGATTGTTGGACTTGATGCTGCTGTCGCAATCATTACAACATTGTTTGGCACTGTTACTGATTGTGCAGCAGAAACTGTTGAACCAGAAGTTAGTGGGCCAACAATTGCATTTACCTTATTGCTCTTTACGAGCTTAGTTGCTGCTTCAACTGCTAGTGCAGGAGTTGCTTGATCATCTTCTGAAGCAACAATCTTGCAAGTTCCAGGTACCTTTGCAGCTTTCATAGCTTTTGTAATTTGCTCTGCGCCAAATTCTGCTGCAGTAGTCAAGCCAATACCGTAATCAGCGTTACCACCTGTTAATGGGTGGATGGTACCGATTTTCATATCGACGCCAGCAGCTTGTGCTGGAAGTGCACCAACAACAAGTGCCGAAGCAATTGTTGAGGCCAACATTAAATACTTAACTTTCATTTCTCTCCTAATGGTTTAACTTAACTTTTTAGGTTAAGCAGGCGGTTACGTATCGACACAACCTTAACTTTAATATACCTAATTTTAAAGAGGTCCCGAAGGGTATTTATTTATATAGAGTATTAAATCGAGAACTTTTACACGGGAGAGTTATAACTTTTTGGTAACAATTACTTCTTTCTACTTTTTCCCTAGATAAATCCCTACGATTTCTGGGTCATCTACTAGGGCAGATCCCACGCCTTCATGTCGGTTACGGCCCATGTCGAGAACATAGCCATAATCAGAAATCGCTAACGCCCGACGTGCATTCTGTTCCACCATCAAAATTGTTACACCAGATTGATTAATCTTTACTAGTTCGTCAAATAATTGGTCAACAAGTGCTGGAGCTAAACCCGCTGAAGGTTCATCAAGTAGCAAAATGCTAGGTGAAGACATTAGCGCCCGCGCCATCGCTAACATTTGCCGCTGGCCCCCGGATAAAGTTCCGGCACGATCTTTATGACGCTTTTTTAGATCTGGGTATCTTAGATAAATCTCATCGCGAATTTCGTCTAATGATTTGCTTGCAAAATTTACATATCCAACTTCAAGATTCTCTTCAATACTTAAAGCAGGAAAAACATTGTCAATCTGTGGAACGTAGCCCACACCAATTTTGGATAAGTTATGAGGTTTGGTAGCAAGCACATCAACCGCCACACCATCTTTATTAAGTGTTACAGAACCAGATGTAACTTTCGCGATTCCATAGATTGCTTTTAATATTGTTGATTTTCCGGCACCGTTTGGTCCCACGATCGTAACAATGTGCTTTTCTGGCACATTAATAGACACCCCATTGAGAATTTGGATATCGCCGTAACCACCTTGCAGGTCTAAAACTTTAAATAACGGGTTTTTTGAAGTGTTATCAGCCATTTAAGAATCCTTCCGGCGAGAGCCTAAATATGCATCAATCACTAAATCATTTTCATAGATTGAATTTGGTAATCCATCGGCAATTATCTTTCCCTCAGCCATCACAATCACGCGATCAGAAATGTTCATAACGGTTTCTAAGTCATGCTCAATCAACAAGAAGGTAATTGATTGCTCTTTTCTCAGTGTAGCCAATACGGTTAAAAGTTTTTCAACTAAAGTTGGATTTACCCCGGCAAAGGGCTCATCAAGAAGTAACATGGTTGGATCAGCCATCAAAGCTCTAGATAAATCAAGAAGTTTGCGTTGGCCACCTGAAAGAATTCCAGCATATTCATCAGCAAATTTCGTTAGTCCAACTTGATCTAGTCGGCGCATTGCCTCTTCGCGGGCTTTAACTTCAAAAACTTTTCTCGCTCTTGGAGTGAAAAACCCAAGAAGGTTATCTCCTGGATTATCCTTGACCGCCATCATTAAATTTTCGGCAACTGTAAGCCTTCTAATTATCTTTGCACCTTGAAAGGTACGCACAAGTCCTTTTTGTGCAATCTTGTGAGCATGTATTGATTGAATAGCTTCGCCACTAAAAAATATCTCACCAGAGCTGACTTTGTTCATGCCACTCAGTAGATTGAATAAGGAAGTTTTTCCAGCACCATTAGGTCCAATGACCGAAGTGAATGTGTTCTCATTTATAGTGAAACTAACATCCTGAACTGGTTTAACTCCACCAAAGCTCACTGAAATGTTTCTTACATCTAGTATCACTGAATTAGCAGCCTTTGAATTATTCATGCTTACTCCAAAACCATTTCTTGGCGCTTACCAAACAAGCCTTGCGGCCGTTTGACCATAAGCAGAACAATTACGAAACCAATTAAGAAGACACGAAGATAAGCTCTTTCTGGTGATGAAAGAAGTGATAGCGGCCAAAACTCTAAGAATCTGGTTGCGCCATATAGGAAACCAAAGAAGATTGCTGCAACAAACAAGCCCTTTACTCGAGTAGATCCAGCGAGAATCAGAATCATCCAACCGTAGAAAGTTACGATTCGAAGGAAATCTTCAGGGGCTAGTAGCGCAAACTGCAACGCCCAGAAGACTCCAGCAATTCCGCCAAAAACCGAACCAATAATTAGAGTCTGAAGTCGAAAGCGAAATACATTCTTTCCGAGCGAGCGAGGAACATCATCATCTTCGCGAGTGGCACGGAGAACTCTTGCCCAGGAAGTTTTTTGCAACCGAGATGAGATCCATATGAATAACAAGAAGAATGGCCAGACAACTAAAACCATTGATAAATCACGTGATGCTTCTTCGCCAATAATTGGATACAAGCGATCTGAGATCCAATTTAAAATTAAATCTGGTTGGTCGGTGTAGCCGCCAAATCCATTAGGACTTGGAATCGCAAGCGAGCCTTGAGTTCCGCCAGTTACGGAATCGGTATTGAGAATCCAATATCGAACAATTTCTGCGAATGCAATGCTGGCAATTGCAAAGTAATCGCCACTTAGACGTAACGTTGTTAGGCCAAGGAGCGCACCTAGGAGCGCTGCAAGAATTACTCCAACTAGCGCTGCCCACCAAAAACTCCATTGATATGTAATTACCAGGACCGCGATTGTGTAACCCGAAATCGCCATCATTCCGACGTGGCCAAAATTCATAATTCCACCAACGCCATACTGAATTTGAAGACCTAAGGAGAAAATTCCATACATGCCAGCTAGAGCTAAAACGAATACCCAAAATCCTGGTTGTAAAAATGCTTCCATGGCTAGACCTTTCTCGCTCGGTAGCCAAAGATTCCTTCAGGCTTGAATAGAAGAACTAAAACTAAAGTTGCAAATGCCACTACTGGTTTGTAATTACTTGGAACTCCGCCAAAGAAAATACCTAACTGAGATAACTCCATAATTAAGCCCAGCAGTAAACCACCGGCTAACGCACCATACGCATCACCAATCGTGCCAAGAACTACTGCGGCAAAGAAAGATAAAAGTAAACTTTCGCCCATTGAATTATTAAATTGACCTTGAACGAGACCTTGGAAAACTCCAGCAAGTGAACCCAAGGCGCCAGAAATTAACCAGGTTGCGATAACGACTCGATCTACATTTATTCCTGAAACTGATGCAAGTCCAGGGTTGTTTGCATACGCACGCATATCTTTGCCGATTCGTGCTTTGGCTATGAAGAGAGCGATGGTCAAAATTGAGGCCGAAGCAAAGATTAAAACTAGTAATTGGGTTTGAGGGATACGAGCACCGAAGAAATCATAAGTTTTGAGGATATCGATATTGAATTTACGAGTCTCTGTGCCAAACAAAAATTGAATTAAAGGTCGCAACATTAAGGCGACTCCAGTTGCGACTAAGAAAAGAGCGAGAGTTCCAGCTTTGTTACGACGTAAATTTCGCCACAGCACTAACTCTAAGAACCAACTTATTGCCATTCCTGCAATCATCGAAACCAGAACAGAAAGTAAAAAATTCAACTCTAAGGTGACGCTCAAAAAATAAGTTATGAAGGCGCCAAGTGTTAAAAAGTCACCAGCTGCAAAGTTAACCAACCTGAGTACGCTGTAAAGAAGTGAAATACCGACTGCCGCAATTGCAAATATGCACCCGACTACCAGGCCATTGAAGAAATACTGAATAAAATCTGACATGACTTAAATTCCATTCCTTCGCTGCTTAGGTTACGACGCAAATGTAGTTGCGATCAGGCTGGAAGGCTACCTTTTGGGCACATGACTTTCAACGTTTTTGAGAGAAAGGTCACCAAATTAGGCTGCGCCAGGCCGCCTTAAGAATTATTTGTTGGCGTTATTTTTGCGTGCTGCGCGAGATAAAAATAGCGCAAAGACAAGTGCTAACACGATTCCAGTGTTGACGCCCATTTCAATTAGTGCGCGATTGAAATACTCGGTTGTCTTCTCTTTCTCCATAGTAAGAGAAGCTCCGACGGTAAGAATATGCCGAACGGCAGCGATAACACCGATAATCAAAAAGTTATCCAGTTGGAATATTCCATCAGTGAATCGCACAATAACGGTTCGCATGATTTCCAGAATAATTACAACAAATAAGATGTCATTTATTGCCTGAATCATTCCCAAAGGGAAAAACGGACGAGTTTCAATAAGACGTTGAAGGCTGTATCCAGCAGCCAATACGGATATTACAAAAAGAATTATTCCAAGAAAGCCGTGCAAAATATCTTCGAGCTTGTCGATAAAGGTCACCGGAATTAATGACTCATCGTTTGTAAGTAAACCTTTTACCGATTTGTACTTCACAGACGCCCCCTTTATTTACCCTTAAGAACTCATTGTAGATATTAGTAGTTAAGGGTAAGTGCAGGCTAAGGGCCTTGCAAGGCGAATTGCTAGCTGATTTCTCCGGTTCGACGGCGGCGAACGTTATCTCCCCACACGGCAAGAACGATAACAATGCCCGTAATTACATATTGCCATTCCTGTTGCAGTTCAAGGATGCGAAGTCCGTTAACAAGAACCGACATAATCAAGGCACCAATAATTGTCCCGCTGATCGTTCCTTTACCACCGAGAAGTGAAGTTCCACCGATAATTACTGCAGCGATAGCTTCAAGTTCGTATCCCAAACCAAGGTCTGGACGAGCAGAGCCAAGTCGTGAAGTTAGAACAACGGCGGCCATACCAACATACAGACCACCAAGCCCATAGATTGCTATGAGCCAGCTATTAACTTTTACACCAGAAAGTTTTGTTGCTGCTTCGTTTGAACCAATAGCAAATGTGTACCGGCCAATAACAGTCTTATTTAGAATTATTGACGCAATAATTGCGCCCACAAAGAGAATCAGCGCACCATTTGGAAAATTCGGAATTATATTTCCGGTTGCAATTGCATCCCATCCTGGCACATCTGTTGTGAACAGAACTGGTTTTAGGTCAGAGATAATTAGTGCTAAACCTTGTGCCGCCTTCATAGTGGCAAGGGTTGCAATAAATGGTGGCAACTTTAAAATTGTAATCAAGAGACCATTGATTACCCCACAAAGTCCACCAACAAGAATTCCAACAAGAATTCCAGTCCAAACATTTAGATTTAAACCTTGAACCAACTTGCCGACAATTACGGCAACAAGGGCAGTAGCAGTTCCGATTGAGAGATCGATACCTCCGGTAATAATTACGAAGGTTGTTCCAATCGCCATCAGACCAATGACCGTGGTGGACATCAAAATTCCACCAGAGACGTTCTCCCATGAGGCAAAAACTGGACGCATTATTGTGAAGAAGATGAAGATTACGACAAGGCTTGCAAGTGCAAGAACTCGTCCTACTTCACGTTTTGCAAAGGCAGCAATTCTATTCCCGCCCTTAACTTCGCCTTCGATTACTTTCGCTGTATCGCTCATTGCTCTCTCTTTTCCTGGTCTCGTTGAAATTTTAATTTAGTCGCGGAATTTTGTGGCTAATTGCATAATTTTGTTCTGGTCTGAATCTTTATTGTCGATGATTCCAGTTAGCTTGCCTTCGCACATTACAGCGATGCGATCTGACATTCGAAGAATTTCGGGAAGCTCAGAGGAAATCATGATGATTGACTTGCCTTCTGAGGCAAGTTTTGTGAGTAACTTATAAATTTCATCCTTGGCGCCGACATCGATGCCCCGTGTTGGCTCATCGAATATCAAGATATCGCAATCACGAGTAAGCCATTTGGATATAACAACTTTCTGCTGGTTTCCACCGGAAAGATTCTTCAAATATTGATTCTCAGAAGGTGTTCGAATCGATAGTTGCTTAATAGCATCGCGAGTTATTGCCCCCGCAGGTTTAGTTTTCAGGAAACCAATTTTGTTTGAAAATGAAGGGATTGAAGAGAGAATTACATTGAAGGTCACATTTTGAATTAAGAGCAGACCATACTTCTTGCGATCCTCTGAGAGATAACCAATTCCAGATTTAACGGCATCTGACGGGCTTTTAATTTTAATTTCCTTGCCACGTAGAAAAATCTTTCCTGCGGTCTTTGGATCTGC
>CAWURN010000035.1:0-5000 GCA_963924835.1 Candidatus Nanopelagicaceae bacterium
GAACACGGAAAAGTATTGAGTGATGCATCTGGCGAAGTTACTCGCGGACTTGAAGTTGTTGAGTTTGCTTGCGGTATTCCGCATTTACTAAAAGGTGGCTTCTCTGAAGAAGTTTCATCTGGAGTAGATGTTTATTCAATCCGCCAACCACTTGGTCCGGTTGCAATTATTTCGCCGTTCAACTTTCCAGCGATGGTTCCAATGTGGTTCTTCCCAGTTGCTATTGCTTGCGGAAATACAGTTGTCCTAAAGCCATCTGAAAAAGATCCAAGTGCAGCGATGTTCCTAGCTCAGCTTTGGAAAGATGCCGGACTTCCAGATGGTGTCTTCAATGTTGTTCACGGCGATAAAGAATCAGTTGATGCACTTTTAGCCCACCCAGGAATTAAGTCAGTCTCATTTGTTGGCTCGACTCCAATTGCAAAATATGTTTATGAGACTGGAACCAAGCACGGCAAGCGCGTTCAAGCACTTGGTGGCGCGAAGAACCATATGGTTGTTCTGCCCGATGCAGATCTAGAACTTGCAGCAGATGCAGCAATCAATGCTGGCTTTGGTTCAGCAGGAGAGCGTTGCATGGCAATTTCTGCAATCGTTGCAGTCGAACCAATCGCTAGTGCATTAGTCGCAAGAATTCATTCCCGAATGGCGAATATTAAAACTGGTGACGGTGCCCAAGGTTCTGACATGGGCCCACTAGTAACGAAAGTTCACCGCGACAAAGTTGCGTCATATATCGATGCTGGCGAAAAAGCAGGTGCCACACTTGTTGAAGATGGTCGCAACGTAAAGGTGGATGGCGAAGGCTTCTTCCTTGGACCAACACTTTTTGACAATGTAACTCCTGAAATGAGCATCTATAAGGAAGAAATTTTCGGACCCGTTCTAAGTGTCCTTCGCGTAAACACTTACGATGAAGCTCTGGCGCTTGTAAATAGCCACCCATATGGAAATGGAACTGCAATTTTCACCAATGATGGTGGCGCAGCTCGTCGATTCCAGAACGAAGTTGAAGTTGGAATGGTTGGAATAAATGTTCCAATTCCAGTTCCAATGGCTTACTTCTCATTCGGTGGTTGGAAGAACTCATTATTCGGCGACACACACGCCCACGGAACTGAAGGAGTTCACTTCTTTACCCGCGGCAAAGTTGTCACAAGCCGTTGGTTAGATCCAAGCCATGGTGGAATCAACTTAGGCTTCCCGCAGAACAGCTAAGTTTCATAATTTTCAATGGAGTTAATTCGACTAGAAGAGCGCCATCTTCCAGAATTTTTATCTGCAATTAAGTTGGTCATGAAAGACCAAGACTTGATGCATATGGACTTAGATAAACTCTACGCAGAAGCTGTTGCTGATCCCGCGCGCTTTATTCGTGAGCAAGATGACCCACAAGGTTTAGGTGCGGATATTGAGATGCCAGATGGAACATTTGTTAAAAGATTGCCCAGCATTGTTCGACACATGTGGGATGGTGAAATATGTGGCCGTATTGGCTTTCGCTGGAGTCCTGGAACAAATGATTTACCACCAACTTGTTTAGGACATATCGGTTATTGGGTATTACCGCACAAACGGCGCAAAGGTTATGCCTCTAAAGCTTTAGCTTTAATGCTTGAAGAAGCGCGTGCTCAGAATCTGGATTACATAGAACTCACGACCGATCCCGATAATTTTGCTTCGCAAAGCGTCATCAAAGCTAATGGTGGAGTCTTTATAGAACAGAAACCGATACCACCACAACATGGCACCGGAGATTTAACTTATTGGAGAATAAAGCTTTAACTAAAAATTGTAGAAGGCCAAGAATGCTGCAATTGAGAGCATGATTACAGCAATAATTGAATCTAGAATCTTCCAAAATATTGGTCGGGACATAAACCGGGAAGCAGACTTTGCTCCGAATCCAATGGCCGTAAACCAAATAAAACTAGCAAGCGTTGCCCCAAGAACAAAGAACCATTTATCTGTCCCAAATTGGTTAGAAATACTTCCGAGCAAAATTACGGTATCTAGATAAACATGAGGATTTAAAAATGTTAGCCCTAAAACAGTAAGAATTACACCCTTTCGATTAGCTGAAGGATCGCCCGCCGAATTGAGAACTCCTTTTTTAAAGACCGACTTCGCAGATTTAAATGCAAACCACAGCAAATAGATAACCCCAAACCAGCGAACGAACTCCAAAATATTTTTGTTGGAATTGATCAGCGCTCCAAGACCACTCGCACCGAATGCGATGAGGAGACCATCGGATACGGCACAGATTAAGACGGTCAGCAAAACGAATTTTTTTGTTAGTCCCTGACGAATTACAAATGCATTCTGAGCGCCGATTGCAATTATCAACGAGAAGCCGGCCAAGAGTCCTGGGATTATTGCGAACATTCGTGAAGGATACTTGGGCAATCGCTAATCGTCTTCTACTATTGCTAAATGTCTTTAGCCCGACCATTAAAAGCAGAAGATAAGAGTCAGTGGACACCGCTGTGGCAAGGCTATTTGGAATTTTATAAAACAAAACTTAGCGATGAACAGAGTGAATTAACATGGCAACGCTTGCTTGATAAAAATTTCAATCTTCACTGCCTAGTTGTTGAGGTAGATGGAAAGATCCAAGGAATCACTCATTATTCATTTCAGACATCGACCTGGGCCCATAAGAATTATTGTTATCTAGAAGATTTGTTTACTGCGCCAGCTTCGCGAGGAAAAGGGCTGGGAAGGCTGTTGATAGATTCAGTCAAAGATATTGCTGTCAGTGAGGGTTCATCTCGGCTTTATTGGAATACAGATGAAACCAATGCAACTGCTCGCAAACTTTATGATTCATATTCACTCGATTCTGGAAAAGTGCAATACCGAATTTCTTTAGACCCTAGCGATTACTGATAGGAATTAAATTGGCCATATTAAAGTTAAAAGATAATCGCACATTCGACTACATATCAAATGGCGTCGATAGCCAGATCGGAATTCTCTTTCATCACGGAACACCGGGAGAGTGCACGGGTTGGCATAAATGGTTTAGTGAACTGACTGATATAAAAGCAGTTGCGGCAAGTCGACCTGGCTATGGGCTAAGTGATCGCAGAAAAGGCAGAACTGTTGCAACTGATATTGATGATCAAAGTGAGTTGCTCGAATTTTTAGGAGTAAAGAAATTTGTTTCAATTGGTTGGTCTGGTGGGGGACCACATGCAATGAACATGACACGTAATGCAAATTGCGTCGGGGCAATAACACTTGCAGGAGTTGGCGAGTGGGGGAATGCCGATTTAGATTTCTTAGCGGGCATGGGTCCAGAGAATCACGAAGAATTTGGTGCCGCCCTTAGCGGCGAGCAAGAGATCGAAAGATGGATGCAAAACAACTTTGAAACTTTTAGTAATGTTAAAGGTTCAGACCTGATTGAATCCTTTGGTGGTCTGATCGGGGATGCCGATAAACGCGCGTTAACTCCTGATGTAGCAGAAGCAGATGCAAGTTCATTTCGACGAGCACTTTCGATGGGTTATCACGGCTGGATGGATGATGATTTAGCTTTCGTTCAGCCATTTGGTTTTGAGTTATCGCAAATAACTAAGCCAGTTTTGGTCTGGCAAGGAGATGATGATTTTATGGTCCCTAGGGCTCACAGCGAATGGCTTGCGAAACACATTCCGACAGCAAAACTTAATTTCGTCAAAGGACACGGCCATATTTCACTAGGTGAAAGTTATCGCCACGAAATCCTGAATCAAGCAAAGAGACTTCTCTCGTAGTCATCCTTATTACTGCGCTAACGTACGAAGTCCCGCAATTGCATATTTTTGTGCGTAACCAATTTCAAGGGATGCATCATTTCCAGATTCAATTCGAACGGATGCAACATCGATAGTTGCTTGAACATGAGCAAGCCCCAATCTCACATCAGGTAAACCGATTTCGCTAAGCGGTTTACTTATCGTTCCCATTAAATCTTTGTGTCCCTGTGCGATTTCTGACTTCCGATAATCTGGTGTTGTTACTGTATTTAGACTTTTCACAAGCAGATGGCGACCATCGACCACATACTGCAGGGCTTCTTCAATCCATAAGCTTATGTATTCAAAAGGATCTTCGACATCGCCCACAGCTTTTAGTAAACGCTTGTTGTAGTAGGCCATTTCTTCCATTACAAGATCTGCAATTAAATCTGCCGAAGAAGCGAAGTATTCGTAGATTGAAGATCTGGCAAGTCCAGCACGCTTTGCAACAGCGGAAACAGTTACAGAATCCACACCGTCTTCCATGGCCAAACTAAGTGCAGCATCCATCAATTGACGTTGACGCATCGCACGTTGCTCACGAATTGTGGCCTCTTGAATCTTAGGAGACATAACCGAACTCTACTTCAGTAAGAGCCCAGGGTTCACTCCGAGTCCCATTGAGGCATCTAAAACAGCGCCGTGCAGAATTTTTCCAGCATCCGTGGTGAGAAAATACCCGAGTTCAGCAATTTCTCGGGGATCTATCAAACGCAATTTAGGAAGTGATGCAATAACTTTCTTCTGTTCTTCGTCATTTAAATGGTTAAGTGTGCTTGCTTGGAACATTGGCGTATTGGTTGCACCAGGACAAATAGTGAATACATCAACCCCGGTTTGTGCGAGATCGGCGCCCAAAGTTCTTCCTAAAAATGCAATCGCTGCCTTGCTCATGCCATCGGCATAGTTGAACCCAGGGAATTGAGTAACTCCGCCACCAACTGAGGAGAGCAGGATTATTTTCCCAGAACCTCTTTCAAGCATTTTTGGTAGCAAGAGATTGTTTAACCATAGAGTTCCAATTGCATTGACTTTTATTAGCGCTTCGGCTTGGCCTTGTGGAGTATTAGAAACTTTTTCAACCGTCTTTGATCCGAGTCCCGCGTTATGAATAACTACATCAGGAACAGTTGGAAGAGCAGAAGCAAGTGCTTCAACCGATGCATAATCAGCAAGATCTAATTTAAAGCCCGTTACCGGGGTTTGGGTATA
>CAWURN010000036.1:0-11165 GCA_963924835.1 Candidatus Nanopelagicaceae bacterium
TTACCGATACTTGGCTTGAATCAAATCGTTTTTCTATCTCTGAAACTACGGTGGATTTTCCAGCGCCCGGTTTTCCAACAATCCCAATAATTGATCTGGGGTTCGGGCTTTGCAAGATGGATTGAATCTGCTCGAAGAGAAAATTTATGCTCACGCGTTGAATATATCTAAAATCTGCGCTTCATAGAACTATTTTGCGCGAGCAGTTACGATATTGGTATGAGTGAAGAGAAGGATGGCAGTCGCAAATACGACGCCGCTAATCCAAAGCCGCTAGCCGATTTTATGAAAACCGGTTGGGCGCCAACTCCACTTGAAGGCATTGTTCCGAATCCCGCAATGAAGTTTTGTAAAGACCGAATTGAAAAGCTTTCAAAGAAATATCCTGGTAAGCGAATAGTTCTTCCGGCTGGTGGTTTAAAGGTTCGAAGCAACGATACGGATTACCGCTTTCGCCCACACTCTGCATTCTCTTATTTCACTGGGATTACCGGCAGCGATGCTGTGCCAGATTCGGTATTAATTCTTGAACCTAAAGGTGATGGCCACGAAGCCCTGCTATTCATTCATCCACGATCGTCACGAGATACCGAAGAGTTTTATCGTGATGCAAAGTATGGCGAGTTCTGGGTGGGGCGTCGCATGACGTTAGAAGAAACCGAGCGCAAATATGGCATTGCAGTGCGAAAAATCGAAGGCCTGGCAAAATTCTTGGTCGTTGAAAAGCCAGTGGTTTATGTACGTGGTGAAAATACGATTGTAGATAATCAGCTATCAAAAAATCAGGAGGATCAGGCTGAATTTTTAACCTACTTATCTGAAATTAGATTAATTAAAGATTCATTTGAAATAGCGGAAATGCAGAAAGCGGTCGATGCAACCAATCGCGGCTTTGCAGACATGGTTCGAGTATTTGGCGCTGCAAGTTCTACAAAACGTGGCGAACGAATTATTGAGGCTGCATTCTTTGGCCGAGCTCGCTTAGAAGGAAATGATTTAGGTTACGAAACTATTGCAGCATCTGGATCACATGCCTGCATCTTGCATTGGATTCGAAATGACGGTGATGTTAACGATGGTGATTTAATTCTTATTGATGCTGGTGTTGAAGTTGAATCACTTTACACAGCAGATATAACTCGAACCTTGCCTATCAATGGAAAGTTTTCACCAGCCCAGCGCAAGATTTATATGTTGGTTTACGAAGCGCAGAAGGCAGGATTCGCTGCGGTAAAACCAGGCGCAAAGTTTAAAGATATAACTGCTGCGTCTCATGTGGTACTTGCAAAAGGTTTGGAAGAAATGGGAGTTCTTCCTGTTTCTGCCGAGGAATCTTTAAAACCAGATGTTGGTCTGCACCGACGTTGGACAGTGCACGGAGTAAGCCACATGCTTGGTATTGATGTTCATGATTGCAATGATGCACGCAAAGAACAGTACGCGGATGGGGTCTTAGAGGCTGGAATGATTCTTACGGTGGAACCTGGTTTATACATCCATCCGGATGATGAACTCTTTCCGGCCGAATATCGTGGCATCGGCGTGCGCATCGAAGATGATGTTCTTGTTACTGAAACTGGTTGTCGGGTTCTTTCAAATAAATTGCCAAGTCACCCGGACGAAGTTGAAGTCTGGATTTCTAACTTAAGTAAATCTAACTAACTATTTGAATTCCTGCCCAAGCGGCAAGCAGGCCAAAAACAAGTGAAGCGCTAACATTTATTAACGCATCTTTATAACGGCGCAATTCGTAGGCCAGATAAAGATCTAACATAAAAGTTGACCAAGTTGTGAATGCACCAGCAAAACCGATTGCTAGTAAATCTCTCCAACTTTCAGTTGAATTGAAGGTTAGGCCAATTAAAAAAGAACCAAGGATGTTTACGGTAAAAGTTCCGTAAGGTTTTGTTGTAAATCTTCTTAAGTATTGATCAATTGCGTATCGGGCTGGGGCTCCAATGGCTGCACCAATAATTATCAAGAGCGTATTCATTTGCGCACCGGAATAACTTGCCTGGCAACTGGGAGAACAATCACAACTATCAACAAACTTAGAATTACGTTAGTTGCTAAATAAACCAGGCCACCTGATGCTGGTTCTATCGAGTGAACGGTTACGGCCGAGAAAGTTGTCATGCCTGCGCAGAAACCTGGAAGTAAAATTAAACGTAGTCTGGTGATTCCGCGACGTTCCATCAGAACAAGCAGCGCTGAAGCAAGGGCAACACCAATTAAATTTGCAACTAGAGTTCCTGGTCTATCTTCAGGAATCAATATTCCAATTGCATAGCGGGCTAACGTTCCTGCTACTCCGCCAAATGCGACGAGCAGCAGTGGAATCATGTATTAAACAATACCCTCGCGTTTGCGAATCTTTGACCCTAACCAGCGAACTGGGTCATATTTAACATCTACTACACGCTCTTTCATTGGAATGATTGCGTTATCAGTAATGCGGATATGTTCTGGGCAAACTTCGGTGCAGCACTTTGTGATGTTACACATTCCAAGGCCGTGCTCTTCTTGGGCTTTCTGCTTACGATTCTTCAACATATCAAGTGGGTGCATATCTAATTCGGCGATACGTATAAAGAATCGTGGACCAGCAAATGATTTCTTATTCTCTTCGTGATCGCGAACAACGTGGCATACGTCTTGGCATAAGAAACATTCAATACATTTACGGAACTCTTGGCTACGCTCGACATCGATTTGCTGCATACGAGCAGCGCCAGGTGCTAAATCTTTTGGATGTTCATACGACGGAATTTCCATTGCTTTCCGGTAGTTAAATGAAACATCGGTAACTAAATCTTTGATAACTGGGAAGGCACGAAGTGGTGTGATTGTTATTTCTTCACCTTCAGGGAATGAGGAAACTTGGGTCATGCAGGCAAGACGTGGCTTACCATTAATTTCCATTGAACAAGATCCACATTTACCAGCTTTGCAATTCCAGCGAACCGCTAGGTCGCCCATCTGGGTTGCTTGCACGCGGTGAATTAAATCTAGAACTACTTCACCTTCATTTGCTTCGACTTCAACGTTTTTAAGTCCACCATCTGTTGCGTCGCCGCGCCAAATACGAAGATTAAGTTTGCGGGCCATTAGTTGGAACCACCTTTCGCAATTTCTTCTGGTGTCATATATTTTTCAAGTTCGTGAATATCGAATAAATCGAATAGTTCTTTAGGTATTGGCGGCAATGGTTGTGCTTTTACATTTACATCTTTGCCGTCAAAACTTGAGATGTGATTTACCTGGCGCCACTTTGAGTTCATACCTGGAAAATCATCACGTGTGTGTCCACCACGAGATTCTTCACGGAGCAGCGCAGATTTCGCTGTGCTCTCGGCAACTAACAACATATTGTCTAAGTCGAACGCTAAGTGGAAACCTGGGTTGAACTGACGGGTGCCAGCAACTGCAACATTTGCACTGCGAGCGCGAATTGCTGCAATCTTCTCAATAGCTTCTTCAACTTCTTTTCCGGTGCGGATAATGCCAACAAGATTGTGAGTCACTTCTTGCAGTTCTGCGTGTAGCGAATATGAATTCTCACCACCAGCGCGGCTAAATGGTGCTTCAATTCTTGCGGCCGCATCTGCAATAGCTTTTTCTGAGACTGTTGCAGTTGGATTCTTCTTCGCATATTCAACGGCGCCCATTCCTGCGCGACGACCAAATACCAATAAATCTGAAAGAGAATTTCCACCTAAGCGGTTTGATCCATGCATTCCGCCAGCAACTTCACCAGCAGCAAATAGCCCTGGAACTCCAACTGCAGCTGCAGTATCTGGTTCTACTTCTACGCCACCCATTACATAGTGACAAGTAGGACCAACTTCCATTGCTTCCTTGGTGATATCTACGCCAGCAAGTTCATAGAACTGGTGCCACATTGATGGCAGACGCTTTTTAATTACATCGGCCGGAATTCGCTTTGAAACATCTAGGTATACGCCACCATGTTCGGTGCCACGCCCGGCTTTAACTTCAGCGTTAATTGCACGGGAAACTTCATCGCGTGGAAGTAGTTCTGGTGGACGACGGTTGTTATCTTGATCTAGATACCAACGATCTGCTTCTGCTTCATTGTCGGCATATTTATCCTTGAAAACTTCTGGAATGTATTTAAACATAAATCGTTCATTAAGTGAGTTGGTAAGAATTCCACCTTCACCGCGAACTGATTCGGTGACAAGAATTCCGCGAACTGATGGCGGCCAGACCATTCCTGTTGGGTGGAATTGCAAAAATTCCATGTCAACTAAATTTGCGCCGGCTTTAAGGGCAAGCGCATGGCCATCGCCAGTGCCTTCCCAAGAGTTTGATGTAATTTTAAATGTCTTACCAACACCGCCAGTAGCAACAATCACTGTTGGGGCTTCGAATAAAACTTCATTACCGTTCTCGCGCCAGTAACCATAAGCGCCAGCAATCTTGCCGTTTTCTTTTAAAATCTCGGTGATTGTAAGTTCAGCGAATACTTTAATGTGGCTTTCTGCATTGCCACTCTCTTTAGCGTCTTGTTGTTGTAAGGCAACAATGCGCTGTTGCATCGTGCGAATTAATTCAAGGCCTGTTCGATCACCGACGTGTGCCAGGCGAGGATATTCGTGGCCACCAAAGTTACGTTGGCTAATCTTTCCCTCTTTAGTGCGATCAAAGAGTGCGCCCCATACTTCAAGTTCCCAAATACGATCTGGGGATTCCTTGGCATGTAGTTCGGCCATGCGATAGTGATTTAAAAACTTTCCACCGCGCATTGTGTCGCGGAAGTGCACCTGCCAATTATCTTTCTCATTCACGTTACCCATTGATGCAGCAGCTCCACCTTCAGCCATAACAGTGTGGGCCTTGCCAAATAAAGATTTGCAAACAATTGCTACGCGAAGTCCAGCGCCGCGTGCTTCAACTGCAGCGCGAAGTCCAGCACCGCCAGCACCTATTACAACTACGTCGTACTTAAGTTTCTCAAGGGTTGTCATGTTTTCTCTCTTTAGAATAAGTAAAAGTTAGTCCAGGCGCCAGATGCGACTTGGCGGACATAGATATCGGCGAATGCAACTCCAAAAAGTGAGATCCAGGCAAATGTTGGGTGCTTATGATTTAGAGCTGAAATCCAAGTCCAAGTCTTATAACGAATTGGATGCTTAGAGAAATGTTTCAATCGGCCTCCAATAGTGTGGCGACAGGTGTGGCATGAGAGTGAATACAACCAGAGCGTTGTGGCACTAAAGAGCAGAACTAACGTTCCAATGCTCATGTGGCCCCACTCTTTTTCTGCATTCCTGAAAGCAATAATCGCGTCGTAGGTGAGAAGAACGTTAAAAACTAATCCGGCATAAAAGAACCAACGATGTGAATTTTGCAAAATGAGAGGCGCCCGAGTTTCACCTGTGTATTTTGCATGTGGCTCTGCAACTGCACATGCAGGAGGCGACATCCAAAATGCCCGGTAGTAAGACTTGCGGTAGTAATAACAAGTCATCCGGAAACCAAGTGGGAAAATCAAAATAAATAGTGCTGGTGAAATTCCAATTCCAAAATATTCATTATTAAATGGTTGTCCAAGAGGCGAAGTTCCTTCAATACATGCTGTCGAAAGACAAGGAGAATAAAGCGGAGAAACTAAAGGTTCAGCAAAATAATATTTATTTTCAAATGCGCGAAATGTTGCATAAATTATGAAGCTAAAAAGAACAGCAAAAGTGATCAATGGTTGTAGCCACCACTTATCAGTTCGAAGAGTGCGCTCTTTTATCTTTGCTCGTGATTCTGAAAATACGCCGGTAGCCATGTCTTAATTTTGCAGGGCATCCTAAAATCACGCTAGATGTAGCAGCCTCTGTGAGTTATGAATTCCCCCACACGATAATTGGCCAAAACCATCTAAATAATCAAGAAATATGGCGGAGGGCGTGGGATTTGAACCCACGAAACTTTCGTTTGCCGGTTTTCAAGACCGGTGCACTCGGCCGCTATGCGAGCCCTCCGTGGGCAAACTTACCCTCTAACTAGTTAAGCGGGCAATTCCAGCAGTGCCTCGATGACTATTGCTACTCCATCATGGTGATGGGCTTCGGCTACAAACTTTGCATACTTCCATCCATCAGGATGACCATCAGACATTGCCCAAGAGCGATCGGCCCATTGCAGCATTGAAAAATCATTTGGGTTATCGCCAAAGCTCACGCAATCTTCACTTGTTAGCCCTGCGCGTTCAGCCATTTTTGCAAGAGTTTCTCCCTTGCTTACACCTACTGCAGATATCTCGATTAGTGATTCGCTGAAATTAGAGTGAGTTATATTTGCAATTCCATCTAATTCACGCGTTGCAATTTCTAACATTTGATCAGAAGTGAATTCGTTCTTGCCACATCTCCCAAGCATTTTAAATGCTGGTTGATCAATCTTCTCTACAATATCTTCGACGCCAACATTATCTAAACCGATGTCCCACTTGGTTGTGTATTTGATTTCACGGTGAAATTCATCATCATATTCAACAGCAAAATATATTCCTGGTAAATGTTTTCGTAGCCGTTTAACTACTTCTAATTGATTCTCCTTGGGCATTAACCACTGTTCCAAAACTTTACAGTTTATTAAGTCATACAAGATTGCGCCATTAGCGCACACTGCATTCCCGAACCCGAACGAATCACGAATTTCATTCATCCAGCGCGGTGGTCTTCCGGTTATAAAGAAGATTTCAATGCCAAGTTCGTGTGCCTTTTTAAATGCGGCAATTGTGCGATCTGAAATTGGGCCGAGGTGAGGAACGATAGTTCCATCTAAATCAGTTGCAATTAACTTTGGGCGCTTACCTGGGATCATAAAGAAGGCACCAAAGTATCTACGCCTAGGAACGGGCGAAGCGCCTTTGGAACATTTACTGATCCATCCTGGTTTTGGTGATTTTCTAAAATTGCAACAATCATTCTTGGAACTGCAACAAGAGTGCCATTAAGAGTTGCTACTGGCTTAGTTCCGGACTCGTCGCGATATCTAATATTCAATCTGCGCGCTTGAAATTCGGTGCAATTAGAGGTACTTGTAACTTCACGATAAGCGTTCTGAGTTGGAATCCAAGCTTCACAATCAAATTTACGAATTGCACTTGAACCTAAATCACCAGACGCAACATCTATAACTCTAAATGGAACTTCCATCGCTTTTAGAAAATCTTTCTCCCATTCGAGAAGGCGCAAGTGTTCAGCCTTTGCCTCTTCAGGTTTAATAAATGAGAACATTTCTACTTTATCGAATTGGTGGACTCGAATAATTCCCCGAGTATCTTTGCCATAACTTCCGGCCTCGCGTCGGAAGCAAGATGAATAACCGGCATACCTAATCGGTAAATTCTCTAGGATTTAATCCATGTGATAAGCCGCTAGCGGAACTTCACTAGTACCAACTAAATAAACATCATCTTCCTCTAAGTGATAAACATTTTCTGCTGCTTGGCCAAGGAAACCAGTTCCTTCCATAGCGGCCGGGTTTACTAGCACAGGTGGAATAACTGGAATGAAACCAGCCTTTACCGCTGATGAAATTGCAAAGTTAACAAGTGCGAATTCCAGCATGGCACCAGGTCCTGTTAAATAATATGAACGCGATCCTGCAACTTTTGCGCCACGTTCAGTGTCAATTGCCTTGAGCAGCTTTCCTAATTCAACGTGGTCTTTTGCTTCAAACCCTTCGCTCTTGAAATCACGGGGTTTACCAATCTCTTCAATGACTTTGAAATCTTCTTCGCTACCAACAGGCGCCTCTAAATCAATTAGGTTGGAAATCTTTAATAAGTATTCACGGGCCTTGGCTTCAAGCTCGCTGCGCTTTGCATCAGCGACTTTAACTTTATTTGCTAGCTCTTTTGCATTTTCTAAAAGAGCCGTCTTTTCATCACCCTTTGCTGCACCAACTGATTTAGATAGGGCATTTTGTTCTGCTCGAATAGTTTCAAATTCACTTAGCGCAGTTCTGCTAAGCACATCAGCCGCAATAAGTTGATCTACAACTGCAACATCTTCGCCACGAACTTTCTGCGAATGGCGAATTGCATCGGGATTTTCCCGCAGTATTTTTAAATCAATCACGTGTGCAAGCCTATCTAGTTACTTTTACCAACACGTGGATATGAGCCAAGGAATCGAATGTCTTCGCAAATATTGCGTACACCGTCAATGGCTGCCGCCACTTTGGGGTCTGCAATATGTCCTTCTGCATCAATAATGAAATGGTAATCACCAAGTTCGCGTCCAGTTGGACGTGATTGAATAAAAGTTAAGTTGACATCATTTTTTGCAAATTCTGTAAGAATTTCTAAAAGCGCACCAGCATGATCTGTTCCGATAAAAGCGACAAGTGACGTCCGGTCATTTCCGGTAGGTTCAGGTGTCGCACCTGGTTTTTGGGCTACAACAAATCGGGTGACTGCGCCGCTGTTATCACCGATATCGCTAGCCAAAACTTTAAGACCATAAGTTGTTGCTGCAATTTGCGATGCTATTGCGGCATCATAATTTCCATCTTTTAGCCCCTTAGCCGCGGCTGCAGTTGAGGACATTTCGATAACTTCAGCTTGCGGATAGTTCTTCGCAACATACGAACGGCATTGCGCTTCAGCGTGAGGATGCGTTGCAATTTTGGTAATTGGCTTTCCAATATTTTCGGGCAAAATCATTAAAGAAAAGGAGACTGGAATAGTTGTTTCGGCAGTAACAACAAGTGGAGTTCCGAGCGCTAATTCATCTAGCGTTCTAGACACAACACCTTCAACCGAATTTTCAATTGGCACTAATACTTTTTCTGCTGCGCCACTGCGAACGGCATCAAGTGCAGCAGTTACATTCGAATACGAAACCAGAACATCGGATTCACTTGTGATTTGTCGAAGCGCTGCCTCAGTAAAAGTCCCGGCCGGACCTAGATAGGCGTATGTTGTTGGCTTCACTGGTTAAGAGTAACCGAGCCCGCGTAGTGCTCGTTAACGATTTTTCTTAAAGAACTCGCTTAATAGTGCGGCACATTCGCTTTCATTAACTCCAGAAATAACTTCTACCTGATGTAGCGACCTTGGATCACGCAGAACATCCCAAACCGAGCCAACTGCACCAGCTTTTGCATCCCATGCACCAAATACCAAAGTCTTGATACGTGCTTGCGAAATTGCACCAGCACACATTGCACAAGGTTCAAGTGTTACAACAATTGTGTGTCCGTCTAAGCGCCAAGAATTATTTGCAATTGCAGCTTGCCGAAGTGCAATTATTTCAGCATGTGCGCTTGGATCTTTATCAATCTCTCGACGGTTATAACCAGTTCCAACTTGTTCGCCTTGGACATTTAATACAAGTGCACCAACAGGAACGTCACCGGCAGCGAGCGCAGATGTAGCAATTTCAACTGCTGTTTTCATTTCTTGCTCGAAAGAGTTAAAGGCTAAAGACAATGTTTAATGACTCTCATACAGTTCGGCAAATTGATTTCCAAAGCCAAGTTTTGAAGCGATAGCATCTAATTGTTCGTCGGGAAAAAGTTCTGAGTCATCGCATAGCGCTTCTAATTCCATTGCACTCATTCCAAGATCGGAAAGTAAATCAACATCTCCACCAGGTTGTGAATCGTCATCTTCTTCTGGGAATGGTAGATCCAACATTTCAAGTAAATCTGCTGCAAGATCTGATTCGAGCGCGTAAGTAACATCGCTAATCATCATTTGCATTTGAGAACCTAGCGCTCTTGCTATAACAAAAAAATCTTCTTCGATTGCAATCAAAGCAATTGCGCCACCATTAGTTGCCTGCGAATTAAGTTGATCCATTATCGAACCAAGATCTCTGGCATGAGTTAGTTCGGACACATTCCAACGACCATCTTCGTGCCACGCAATAATTCCGAAATCTTCAGCCTTGCTAGACTCCTTAGACAATGCGCTCACCCCCGGTCGTATTAAATCCTAATTCATCAACAACTTCTGCAGGCTTCATACTGACACTAAAGCAGGCAAGCGACAAGCCCCCAATGGCGCGAGTAAGGTATGAGTCGTGAAGATTCATGTAGCGAACCATCCATTGCTTGCACATAAATTGACTGTGCTTCGGGATGAGAAAACAAACTCTCCTACTTTTCGCCAATTAACTGAGGAAATTGTTACCTTATTGGCATACGAAGCGACTCGAGAAGTTCGCACTACTCCGGTAAAAGTTAAGACTCCCGTTGCAATGGCTGACGGTGTAGAACTTACAAAACCAAAACCTGTTGTGGTTCCAATTCTGCGCGCGGGACTTGGGATGCTTGAAGGTATGACTCGGTTAATGCCAACTGCTGAAGTTGGATTTCTTGGAATGATTCGTGATCACGAAACCTTGCAACCCTCTACTTACGCAAATCGCTTGCCTGATGATTTAACTGGGCGTCAGTGCTACATCCTCGATCCCATGCTTGCAACCGGCGGAACTCTAATTGCTGCAATAAATTATCTGCTTGAACGTGGTGCGACAGATATAACCGCAATAACAATATTGGCGGCACCTGAAGGAATTGCACTGCTTGAAAAAGAATTTGCTGGAAAGAATCTGCCAATCACAATTGTTACCGGCGCTCTTGATGAAAAGCTAAATGAAAAAGGTTATATCGTTCCTGGTTTGGGCGATGCTGGCGATCGTTTATATGGAGTTGTGTAACCAATGGCATCTACAAGCCCTGGATATGGAATAACTATTCGAGTTGAAGGCCCACCTTCTGCTCAACCAGTTGCTGAAATTACAACTGCAATTATCGCTGCTGGCGCTGCGATTACCGCACTTGATGTAGTTGAATCATTCTTAGACCATGTTGTTATAGATGTAACTTGTGATGCAATTGATGCCGAGCATGCTGAAGCAATCACTGCATCCATCGCAAGCCATCCTGAACTTACGGTTCGTAATGTCAGTGATCGCACATTCCTTCTCCACCTTGGCGGCAAGATCGAAATTCAATCGAAAGTTCCGTTAAAAACTCGTGATGATTTATCCCGTGCATATACCCCCGGTGTTGCGCGTATTTCACAGGCCATCGCTGCAGATAAATCAGATGCCCGTCGCCTTACTATTAAGCGAAATACTGTTGCGGTTGTTACAGATGGTTCGGCCGTATTGGGTCTGGGAAATATC
>CAWURN010000037.1:0-3958 GCA_963924835.1 Candidatus Nanopelagicaceae bacterium
CATTATTTCTGTTGCTGCGATTGATAAATTGGGCGCAATCGCTTCATTCTCAAATTATGGGTCCACGAGCGTTGATATAGGGGCACCAGGTGTGGGAATCTGGTCAACCCTCCCTGGTGGATACGGTTCTTACAATGGAACATCGATGGCCACACCACATGTGACAGGTGCAGTAGCACTTTGCAAATCTATTTTTCCTTCAATTACCTCTGCACAACTCCGATCTACATTACTTAGCACCGTGACGCCTACACCTTCATTATTAAATTTAAAAACTGTAACAGGTGGTCGCTTAAATATTGGAGCAATGGCAACAAATTGCGCCAACCTTAATCTTTCACTTGCGAATCAAGCATCCCTGGCAATTGCTGTTACCCCAAATCAAACTATACCTGCCGATACAGCTGCATCACTTTCTGCAACTGGGGGTAGTACTTCTGGAGCGACAACTTTTGTAACTTCCAGTCAAAACTGTTCTATCTTAAATAATAATTCGATTAAGGTGACGGTCGCACCAACAAGCTGCATCGTAAGTGCAATAAAAGAGGCTGATGGGACCTATAGGGCAGTAACTTCAGTTGAAGTGACTATTCAATTCTCGGCGGTAAATCAGTCACCTCTCGTAATTTCTAACTCAGACACTCTTACATATACAAAAGGTACGACAGGTGTAACTCTGCAAACAACGGGGGGATCCGGCGCCGGCGCCGTTACTTATGCGACTGCTTCTTCAAATTGTGTAATCAAATCAAATAGGTTGACTGTTAGTACTAAAATCCTTGGCCCAGTTCCCTGTGTTGTTACTGCGAAGAAGGCAGCTAGTGGGATCTGGTTATCCGCTCTATCAATAAGTAAAACGTTCAACTTCAAATAAAATTTGAAGTTTTTCTAGTACATCCTGGCGGTTTTGCTAAGGTGTAACACAACATCTTCGACCAATTTTTATCTTAGGCAATTCGTTTTCAAATCTTAAGGAGCCACCACATGTGTTCAAAAGTAACCTGCGATATTTGCAAGAAAGCCACTTGGTCTGGCTGCGGTGAACATATTGAAGAAGCCCTGGAAGGCGTAGCACAAGCCGATCTTTGTGCCTGCTGATTTTCTTAGTTAGAAAATAATTTAAATGCAGATTGATTCACTTGTTACCGCCCTAGATTTAATCGCAACCTTTGCTTTTGCAATTGTCGGTGCGCGCATCGCGGCAAGTAAAGGTCTTGATTACGGCGGAATTGCGCTGATTGCGGCTGTCGCTTCTGTAAGCGGTGGAACGTTTCGAAACTTGTTTATGGGCCAACGCCCGCCATGGATTCTAAACTCTTGGTTATTTGCATCAATTGCGCTCGCAGTTTTGATTACTGTGATTGCAAAAGAGAAAAAGCCTGCCGGTCGCTTTCTACTCGCCCTCGACACCTTTGGTCTTGCAGTTGCAACAGTTTCCAGCGCAAATTTTGCAGCAACAAATGGCGCAAACTTTTCAAGCATTGTGGCACTTGGATTAATTGGTGGCGTTACTGGTGGTTTATTGCGCGATGTTCTGTGCCAGGTTGAACCAGTTTTATTGCACCGTGAAACAATTGGCACCTCATGTTTCGCTGGCGCAATTGTTTACGCTGGGTTAAACCACCTGAATGTTTCGGAGGCAATCACAGCCATCGCCGCCGGATTTGTCATCGTGTTTGTCCGCGAGCTTTCGATTAAATTCGATTGGCACCTGCCAAAAATATAGGAAAACCCCTTTAAAAACCTACGAAAATATTAGAAAATTTGTCGTATGAATTCCAAGCAATTGAGCCTATACGCCTTGGATTTAGCTGGTATCGAGGTTAACGGCAAGAATCCATGGGATATCCAAGTTCATGATGATCGCCTTTGGAATCGCATTATTTCCCAGCGTGAATTGGGGTTGGGCGAGGCCTATATGGATGGTTGGTGGGATGTTAAATCCATCGATCAATTCCTAACTAAATTATTGGAAGTAAATGTTTTAGATAAAGTTCCGTTCTCTATCTCACTGACCGGGCACACAATTAAATCAACATTTCTAAATCGCCAGACAAAAATTAAAGCCGCTGAAAATGCGAAATATCACTACAACATTGGAAACGATTTATATACTCGGATGCTTGATAAAGAGATGGCTTATTCATGTGGATACTGGAAAAATGCAAAAACTTTAGACCAAGCCCAAATTGCAAAATTTGATTTAATCTGTCGAAAGCTAGAGTTAAAACCTGGAATGCGATTATTAGATATCGGTTGTGGTTGGGGCGGCTTGCTACGTTATGCCGCAAAAAATTATGGAATTATTGGCACAGGAATTTCGCCGGCAGATAATCAGATTGAACTTGCCCGCGCAAAAAATGGAAAATTAAAAGTCGAATATTTCCAATACGATTATCGAGACTTAACTGGAAAATTCGATCGCGTTGTTTCAGTTGGCATGATGGAACATGTTGGTCCTAAGAATCTTGAAACTTTCTTTAAGCAATGTGTTTCTCTTCTAGAACCTAATGGCATGATGTTGCATCACACCATCGCATCGAATGTAAGTAAACAAGTAACCGATCCATTCTTTGATCGATATATTTTTCCTGGTGGCGTTCTGCCTTCTTTGGCCCAGATTTCAAAAGCAGTCGAGAAAAAGATAATTATCGAAGATGTCCATAACTTTGGCCCCGATTACGACAAGACCTTGATGCAATGGCATGCCAATATAAATAAAAAGTGGCGAGAAATCCCCCAATATGACGAACGCTTCCGCCGGATGTGGAATTACTACCTTCTAAGCTCGGCCGCCGGATTCCGGGCCCGCCATATCCAGCTTCTCCAGGTCGTTTTCCGCCCGATGACCAGCCGCGGGGCCTATAAGGCGGTCCGCTGAATAAGTATTTAACCTCACCACTTAAATCCCCGATTTATAAAGTGTGCAACTAGATAATTAGCACATGAGAAAAAAGTTAATTGCAGCGGCGCTGATATTCGGTCTTACTTCGATTCAGGCTCCGGTTGCTTTTGCGGCCTTTCCTGTTGTTTCACTTCCGGTCTCACAGACTGTTAAATTCGATCAAGGCACCACAACTTTAATTCCACCAACTTCAAATTCTCCGGGTGTTTGGACGGCCACGATCACAGATCCAACTATTGCCACTGTAAAAGGTTTAGTAGTAACAGTTCTAAAGGCTGGAACAACAGGTGTCACATACACCCAAGCGGCGAGTGGTGAATTTGTAAGTGTCTCAAGAGTTTCACGGTTAACCGTTGAAAAAGGAACTCCCAAGTTTGGAACTTGGAATCCTATTACCGCAACATTGTTGAGTCGAACTCTTAAATTAATACCACCAACTTCAACTTCGGTTGCAGCATGGAGCTACAAAACTTCTGATTCTAAAATTGCAACAGTTTCGGGGGACACTCTTACATTCTTAGATGCCGGCACGGTGACAATTACAGCAATGCAATCTGCAACTACAAACTGGTTGGGTGGAGAAATTAACACAACCTTGACTGTTACAAGTCTGCCGAAAATCATCGGCACCTTTACCGATATCACGATTGCAAAGGACAGCGTTTCAAGTCTTAATTTAATTCAACCAACTTCTAACTCAACTGGGTCGTGGACATTCACAATTGCAGATTCAAATGTTGCAACTTTGGTTGGCAAAGTCTTGACTCCAAAAAATATTGGAATAACGAAGATAACTGCACGCCAGGCAGCTTTTGGGGGCTATGGATCTTCCACATTAACTATGACATTGACGATTCTTGGCGCAACAACATCCATTGGTGAATTTAAGGATGTCACTTATAACCAATCACCAACAACGGCTAATACTTTTACAATTGTTGCGCCGGCATCAAACTCGCCTGCGGCATGGGTTTTTAGCTCATCCGACACCAGCATTGCAACAATTACATCTACTCAGAACACAGGTGCTGTAAGGGTTTATAAGCCGGGGCG
>CAWURN010000038.1:0-8112 GCA_963924835.1 Candidatus Nanopelagicaceae bacterium
ACTCTTCTAAGCGATGATCCAGCATCAGCCCCCGATTTGATTGCTTGGGCTCGAATGACCGCGAATTCTGTAGAAGCAATAGATTCAACAACTTTTAAAATAATAAAATTAGCCAACTAGGCGCGGTGCAAGCTTTCCGCTCACTTCATCAGCAGCAGCGCTTCCATATGCCTCTGCGAATCTTTCGATAAATTCAGCTTTGGTAAATCTATATTCTTGTGTGCCTTTTATTTCGATACAGAATGTTGCAAGCATTGAACCAATCTGAGCACATCTTTCGTGGTTAAAACCCCAAGCAAGCCCCGCAACAAAGCCAGAACGGAAACAATCACCAACACCAGTAGGGTCAATCTTAAATTTTTCTTTTGGTACGCCAACAGTGATTGGTTCTTTGCCGTGTTCTTCAACCCGAGCACCTTTGGATCCGAGAGTAATTACCCGAACGGCGACCTTGCTGAAGATTTCAGCATCGCTCCAACCTGTTTTTTGGATAGTTAGTGCAAGCTCATACTCGTTTAAGAAAAGATATTTAGCGCCCTCAATCAGCGACTTAATTGCTTCACCGTCCATGCGGGCTAATTGCTGTGATGGGTCCGCCGCAAATGCAATTCCCATTTCTCGTGCACTTTGGCTGTGACTTAGCATGGCATCTGGATCATCAGGGGAAATTATTAGCAGATCGAATTTGCCAGTTTTTTCGATTATTGGTGCCAGTTCAATTTCCCGAGCTTCACTCATCGCGCCCGGAAAGAACGAAGCAATCTGATTTAGTTCTTGATCGGTTGTCACCATGAAAGATGCGGTTAGAAGATCTTTAGAAATTTTTACATGAGTTGTATCAACGCCATGCCTAGTCAGCCAAGAATCGTAATCCGCCCAATCGGTTCCGACTGCGGCAATTAAATAAGGATTTAAACCAAGTGCGCCGATTCCGAATGCAATGTTTGCTGCGGTGCCACCACGCCTTACATCAAGGCCATCAACTAAAAATGAGAGTGAAACTTTATCCAGCGAACCTGCAACTAATGAGTCGGTAAACTTGCCTGGAAATGTCATTAAATGATCGCGCCCGACAGAGCCAGCGCAGGCAATTTTCATAACTAATTAATTAACTGGAGATTTAATTAAATGAATCACCGCAGGCACATGAGCCCGCAGCATTTGGATTATCGATTGTGAATCCTTGCTTTTCGATAGTGTCCACAAAATCAATTGAGGCGCCCATCAAATAAGGCGTGCTCATTTTGTCTGTAACAACACTTACTGCGCCAAACTTAGTAACTGTGTCGCCATCAAGTGTGCGGTCATCAAAATAAAGTTGGTACTTAAGGCCAGAACATCCACCAGGTTGTACTGCAACGCGAAGGCTTAGGTCATCGCGGCCCTCTTGAGTTAGAAGCGCAGCAACCTTTGCAGCCGCTACATCAGTAAGACCAATTCCGGCTGTTCCAGTGACAGGCGCAGTAGTAATTGTTGCCTCTTGTGAAGTTTCAGTGCTCATCGTTCTCCTAATTTGAATTCGTGAATGGGTAAAGGCTACTCCATAATGTCCCTATGGGCTCATCAAGACTTTCCGAATTGCTCTTACTTGGCCAGGGTTCTGACCTTAAGAGCGAACGAGGTGTCTCCTGCGATGGCGAGCTGCCTGCGGCAAGTGATCCGCAATTAGTCGAAAGAGCCAGAATTGCAAGGGCCGCACTGGGGAGCCGTGCAATGGTTCTCGGCCACCACTATCAGCGAGATGAAGTAATCCAATTCGCAGATATAACCGGTGACTCTTTCAAATTAGCTCAGGCTGCGCAGGATAATCATTCTGCCGAATTTATATTTTTCTGTGGCGTTCACTTTATGGCCGAGAGCGCCGATATTTTAACTTCTGCAGATCAGAAAGTTATTCTTCCCGATCTTGCAGCAGGCTGTTCGATGGCCGATATGGCGACCGCGAAACAAGTTGATGACTGTTGGAAAGTTCTGGAAAGAGTGGGAGTAGCAAGCAGAACAACCCCAATTACTTATATGAATTCTTCTGCAGCCATTAAATCTTTCACCGGAAAAAATGGTGGAGCTGTTTGCACATCTTCAAATGCGATGCGGGCAATGAATTGGGCCTTTGAAAAGGGTGAGAAAGTTCTCTTCCTTCCAGACCAACATCTGGGACGCAATACTGCAGTATTGAATTTAGGTCTCAATCTTGAAGATTGTGTGCTTTGGAATCCGTGGAAAGCAAATGGCGGACTAACTGATTCTGAAATACTAAATGCGAAAGTAATTTTATGGCGTGGGCATTGTTCAGTGCACGGAAGATTCTCTTTGGAAAATATAACGCAGATGCGTGCCAAAGTTCCTGGTATCCAAATTTTGGTGCACCCAGAATGCCAGCATGAAGTTGTTTCAAATGCCGACGTCGTCGGTAGTACCGAAATGATTATCAAGACTATTGAGAATTCAGCGCCTGGTAGTAAATGGGCAGTCGGAACCGAGCTAAATTTGGTGCAGAGGTTGGCCAATAGGTTTAGCGACAGAGACGTTCATTTCTTAGATAAAACGGTCTGCTACTGCTCGACAATGAACCGGATTGACCTGCCACATCTGGTCTGGTCGATGGAATCCTTGGTGTCTGGCCGCTTGGTCAATCAAATCTCAGTAGATTCAGAGACTTCTCGATATGCAAAAGTTGCGCTCGAGCGAATGCTCGCTCTACCGTAGCGACATGAAAAAAGCCGAAGATGTAAATCCTGAAAAAAATCCAAACAAAAAGGGCAAGGCAACGCCAAAACGAAAAGATGCTGTTGCGGCTACAAAAGTGAATTCAATTACCTCTCCCGTGACAAAAGCGGATCGCTCTAAGAACCGCGAAGCGCTAAGAGCTGCTCGCGCAGAGGCAAGGGCTGCTTACATGCGCGGAGACCAGAACGCACTACCGGCACGTGATCGTGGGCCAGTTAAGAAATTTGTACGTGACTACATAGATTCACGTCGTTCACTCGGTGAATATTTTTTACCCTTAATGGTTTTTGTTTTAGTTTTAACTCTAGTTCCGTCTGCTGAAATTAGATTTCTTGCAATTATTTTTATGTATAGCGCAATGCTTTACTCTGTTGTTTATGGTTTTTTTGTGACAAAAAATATCAAAAAACTAGTAGCAGAAAGATTTCCCGAGGAGTCTACAAAAGGCCTAGGGATATATGGCTGGCTTCGTTCAACACAAATGCGCAGATTGCGTGCACCAGCGCCACAGAAAAAACTTGGAGATCAGGTTTAATTAAGCCCTCGGATTTGGGCTCTCTGTTCGTTCCGGATTAGTTTCAGGAATCGAACCGAGGGCCTTATCTATTTCTGCAAGAGTTTGCGGCGAGAGCTTTACGCCAGAGGCTTTCACATTTTCCTTCACCTGGGATGGTTTCGAGGCTCCCATAATTACCGAAGAAACATTTGGATTAGCTAACGCCCAGGCTAGCGCCAACTGCGACATAGTTAATTCAAGCCCATCTGCAATTGGTTTTAACTGCTGAACCGCTTCAAATACTTCATCGCGCATCCAACGCGAAATCATTTCAGCGCCGCTTTTCTTATCTGTCGCTCTTGAACCTGATGGTGGTTTTTTGCCGGGCAAATATTTACCAGTAAGAACACCTTGCGCGACAGGTGACCAAACTATCTGACCAATACCTTCATTGATACAAAGTGGAACAACCTTTGATTCAATTACTCGCCAAAGCATTGAATATTGTGGTTGGCTCGATATGAAACGATCAAAACCGTTCGCCTTTTGAATATTAAGAGCTTCACTTATTTGAGCAGCGGTCCACTCCGAAAAGCCAATGTAATTCACTTTGCCTTGACGAATTAGATCATCGAAAGCACGAAGTGACTCTTCCAATGGAGTTTCGTAATCGAAGCGATGCATCTGATAAAGATCTATGTGGTCGGTATTTAAGCGCTTCAAAGAAGCATGTACTGATTCCATGATGTGCTTACGGGAAAGCCCACGGTCATTCTTGCCTGGACCGGTTGGCCAATAAACTTTCGTAAACAACTCGTAACTTTCGCGTTTAACGCCTTTAAGTGCTTTGCCGAGAACGCTCTCAGCTTTCGTCCCTGCATATACATCTGCGGTATCAAAAGTTGTAATTCCAGCGTCGAGTGCAGCGTGCACACATTTGATAGCCGCATCTTGCTCAACTTGTGAGCCATGTGTGATCCAATTTCCATAAGAAATTTCAGATATATACATTCCTGACGATCCGAGGCGGCGATATTCCATAGATAAAAGCGTAGTCTCTTCCGACGCCAGGCGGCAATTACCATCGGACTCGCCTTTGCGATTGGCCGCCGTTCTGGCAAGAAACGGTGAAGTAGTGCTAATTTTCTGCCACTGAAAGTACTTGCAGTGCAAAAATTTTCGGTAGTAATGCGTTTAGCGAAGTCCGGTGAAAACCCGGCGCTGTCCCGCAACTGTAGAGATTTAATTCAAGGCTTTTCGAAGTAACTTGAAGCTAAATCCGAGCCAGGTCGCCTGACACATTATTGATGTATCCGACCTCGGAGGAAGGTCGGGCTTCTAGAGAATTTATTTTCTTTTTGCCCAAGCTTCCTCCCTCAAAAACTCTTGAGGGAGATTTTTTATGTTAAAAGTTAAACCTATTTTAATCAAGCTTGTAGTAACAACGCTTGCGTTCACTTTCTTAGGGCTACATCCAACACAAGCCGCTACAGCAATACCCAAAAGAATTATTTCACTGTCGCCAAGTGCCACTGAGATTCTTTATGCAATTGGAGCCGGAAACCAAGTTATTGCGGTTGACGATCTTTCGAATTATCCGAGTAAGGCGCCAATTACAAAGCTATCTGCATTTAGCCCAAATGTAGAGGCACTGCTTAACTACAAGCCGGATCTAATTATTTTGAATGCTGACGCAACAAAGGCACTTGAAGTTAAGGCGGCTCTGGAAAAATTGAATATCAAAGTCTTCTTCGAACGTGCGCCACTTAATTTAAAAGAGGCTTATCTCGAGATTACTGCACTCGGTCGGACTACCGGAAAAATTTCAGGCGCTCAGAGTGTAATTTCTGAGATGAAGAGAAAGATTTCTGCCGCAATCAAAATGGGCAAAACGAAGAAGAAAATCACTTTCTTTCACGAGTTAGATAACACTCTCTATTCGGCCACTTCCGACACTTTCATAGGAAAGGTATATAAGGACTTTAATTTGATCAACGTGGCAGATCAGGCAGCAACTGCAGATTCAGCCGGATATCCACAATTGCAATCTGAATATGTAATTAAATCAAATCCCAAAATTATTTTTCTAGCTGACGCCCAATATGGCGAATCACTTGAAACCTTAACCAAAAGAGCTGGATGGAACGGGATTGCAGCGATAAAGAGTAAGAACGTCGTTGCGTTGCCTGAAGACATTCCATCTAGATGGGGGCCAAGACTCGTTGATTTCTATGAATTCATCGCTAGCTCGACTTCGAAAGTTAAGTAAAATCAACAAATGAAAATCCTGAAGAGCAAGGGTACCGAAAGTGTTTTGGCTCCAATTTGGAATTGGAAAATTACCGCCTTCGCTGCTGCCCTGCTCTTCTTTGTTGGAATCACGGCGATAAGTTTTGGTCCAGTTTCTTTAAGCTTTACCGAAATAATTAAAACTCTATTCGGATTACCAGGTGGATTAACGGGACAAGATCGAACTTTGTTGATTGATTTACGACTACCTAGAGCTTTGCTTGCCGCGTTAGTTGGGGCTGCGCTGGCAACAAGTGGTGCGGTGTATCAGACGGTATTTCGTAATCCACTCGCTGATCCATATCTACTTGGAGCGGCGGCAGGTGCCGGACTTGGTGCAACCATCGCGCTAACAAGTGCTGGCGCAAACCTGTATAGCTTGTTACCTATCTTTGCCTTCTTCGGTGCGATTTTGGCAGTTCTGGTGAGTTTCTTTATCTCTGGAAAATTCTTTGCCGAACCCAATTCATTACTGCTTTCCGGTATCGCAGTTGGGTCATTTGCGACCGCGGTGCAAACTTATTTACAGCAACGAAATAGTTCGTCTCTTCGACCAGTTTATTCTTGGATTCTTGGTGAGTTAACTGTTGCGAATTGGCAAGTTGTCACTTGGTCGTCAATCTATATTCTGATTGCATTAACTATTTTGATAACCGTTTCAAAGCAACTAGATGGACTAATGCTCACTGACGAAGAAGCTTATTCGCTAGGAATAAATCCCAACCAATTGCGTGTTATTGCAGTAGTCGCTGCGACATTGGCCACAGCAACTGCCGTTTCAGCAAGCGGGTTAATTGGCTTCGTTGGAATTGTAGTTCCACACTTGGTTCGCGGAATCACTCACAGAGTTACAAATAGAGGCTTGCTTACTATTGCGTTAGTTGGTGCCAGTTTCTTAGTTCTTGCAGACTTAGGTGCACGAACCCTCTTGTCTCCCGCTGAACTACCAATTGGAGTAATTACTGCATTCGTAGGAGCACCCTTCTTTCTTGTAGTTCTTCGAAAGAAAAGGTTGGTAACTCAGTGATAAAAATTGAAGATCTAAATGTGCGCATCGGTCAACGAAAAATTCTTTCCGATATAAATATCGAAATTGAAGATGGGAAATGGACCTGTCTGGTTGGGCCCAATGGCGCTGGAAAAACTACCCTCCTAAAATCTCTACTTGGATCACAGTCATACTCTGGCTCCATTACTGACTCAGGAGTTGAAGTATTTAAAAATCATGATCGAAACGTTGCCTTCGTTCCACAACATCCGCAAATTCCAATCGGAATGAGTGTGAGTGAATATGTAATGTTAGGTCGCTCTAAGCGAGATGGCTGGGGAAATGAAAGCAGCAAGAGTCGCAATTTAGTTGCAGATATTTTGCAAGTGACAGGATTATTTGGAATGCAGAGCCAATTTGTGTCTCAACTTTCTGGTGGCGAAATGCAGCGTGCCCTAATCGCGCGGGCGCTTGTGCAAGAACCAACACTTATCCTTTTAGATGAACCAACTAGTGCACTCGATTTACATCATCAAATTGCGGTGCTAAATAATATTGAGCTACTTAAGGAAACTGGCGTCACAATTATCTCCACGATGCATGACATAACTTTGGCCGCAATGTACGCGGAGAAGATTGTTGTTATGCATCAAGGCAAAGTCCTTCTAAATGGAACATCAGATTTTGTCATCCACTCCCCAGAGTTAAAAACTGCATTCGAGAACCGGATCAATGTCTTTACACTTGATTCTGGCCGTCCAGTGATTGTTGCTAAGAAAGATTTAAGTAACTAGCCAAATAACTAGCGAACGTTTGATTCTACGAATGGTGCTCGCACTATTTCGCTACTGCTTATTCGGCCACGCACATCGATTTGGACCTGATCCCCGACTTTGAATTCTGGCTTAACCAAGGCAAGTGCAATTCCAACTTTTAACGTAGGTGAGAAAGTTCCACTCGTAACTTCACCAATGACTGCTCCCGTTGCATCCAGAACTGGCATTCCCGCTCTTGGGATTCCTCGATCATTAGATTTAAGTGCCCGAAGCACTCTGGCTGGACCATTAGCTTTTTCGATTTCAAGAGCTGCTTTTCCACGGAACTTCGCTTTAGAAAACACAACAGCCCAGTTGGCGCTTGCTTGAACCGGAGAAATTTCTAAGGACAATTCATGTCCGTGAAGCGGATATCCCATTTCGGTTCGCAAAGTATCGCGTGCGCCTAACCCACAAACTCTGCCGTCAAATTTTGCAATCTCTGAAACTAAAATCTTCCAAAGAGTTGCGGCGCAATCCCAAGTCGGTAGAAGTTCGTAGCCAAATTCGCCGCTATAACCAGTGCGACAAATGATTACTTCTCCCAGATCCTTATGGTTTGGCAGAACAATTTTTGAAAATGACATGTAATCCAAATCCAAGTTGATGCCAAGTCCCGCTAATACCTTGGAACTATCTGGCCCCTGCACTGCTAGAACGGCATAATCCTGATGAATATTTTTCACAGTAATTTCACTCGGTGCAGTTTCTATTAAATCTTCTGCTACCTGCGCGCAATTTGAAGCATTAGGAATAATGAAGATATCATCTTCTGCAAATTCGTAAACTATAAGGTC
>CAWURN010000039.1:0-6761 GCA_963924835.1 Candidatus Nanopelagicaceae bacterium
AATGATTCAAAGGTCAGTGGTTTTGCATCCGATATTGAATCTGATCAGAGTGCACAAATTGTGCAAATGAAGAAAATGTTAAAATCACTTGGCGCTTAAAGGACTGGAAGATACCGGTTTAATTCGTAGGCGCTGACTTGGCGGCAATAATCGGCCCACTCGGCTCGTTTATTCCGAAGAACATATTCAAATACATCCTCGCCGAGGGCTTCGCGAACCAGTGAACTTGTCTCCATGGCGATAATTGCTTCTTCGAGATTCGTTGGAAGTAATTCTGGATCTTGCGTTGATTTGAGTTCGTATTTCTCTTCAATTCCTTTGAGACCGGCAGCCAAAATAACAGCGAAAGCTAAATATGGATTGCACGCAGAATCTGGTGATCGAACTTCGACTCTTGTGCTGTTCTCTTTCTTTGGTTTGTAAGCCGGAATTCGAACAAGTGCACTCCGATTGTTATGGCCCCAATCAACTAGCGCAGGTGCTTCACCGCCACCACTTAAACGCTTATAAGAATTGACCCATTGATTCGTGATCGCTGTAAATTCGCGTGCATGTTTCAAGATGCCTGCAATGAATGAGCGACCTTCTGCTGAAAGTTGGAGATCTGCGCCCTCTTCATGAAATGCATTTTCCTCACCCTTGAAAAGTGAGAAGTGCGTATGCATTCCAGAACCGGCATAATCGGTAAATGGCTTTGGCATAAACGAAGCATGAAAACCTTGATCTAGCGCAATCTCTTTAATTACATGGCGAAAAGTCATGATGTTATCGGCAGTTGTTAGTGCATCGGCATCGCGCAGATCAATCTCTTGTTGCCCAGGTGCACCCTCGTGATGTGAGAACTCAACTGAAACTCCCATTGCCTCAAGCATTGTGATTGCTTGGCGGCGGAAATCGTGGCCAACTGCTGAAGGTGTTTGATCAAAATAGCCCGCAGAATCAACTGGAATCGGTGCAACATTTTCTTCTGGTGCGCTTTTGAATAAGAAGAATTCCATTTCCGGATGTGTGTAACAGGTGTAACCCATATCCGCAGCCTTGCGAAGAACGCGCTTTAATACATTTCGTGGATCTGCGGCAGATGCACTTCCATCTGGCATTGCGATATCGCAGAACATTTTTGCGGCACCTGGGTTTGCGGTTCGCCATGGAAGAACTGTGAAGCTTGCGGCATCAGGTTTTGCCAACATATCTGATTCGGTAATTCGCGCAAAGCCTTCGATTGCTGAACCATCAAAACCAATTCCCTCTTGAAAAGCGTTCTCTAATTCTGCGGGTGCAATCGCAACAGATTTTAGAAAGCCAAGAACATCGGTAAACCAGAGTCTGACGAATCTAATATTGCGCTCCTCTAAGGTGCGCATTACAAATTCTTCTTGCTTGCTTATTTCATCGCTGTGGGAAGTCATGCCACAGATACTGCCAAAGTCGTGTTACGGGATTGTTACAAACCGTGCGCTGTAGCCACTGCCTGATACATAATTTTGCCCTCGTGCACGTTCAATCCTTTGCCCAGCGCTGGATCATCCGCGCAAGCTTGTTCCCAACCCTTATTGGCAAGAGCTAAGGCATATTTGATTGTGGCATTCGCAAGTGCGGCAGTAGATGTTGCTGGAACTGCGCCTGGCATATTTGCAACACAGTAATAAAGTGAATTGTGAACTTTAAATGTTGGGTCAGAGTGAGTTGTTGCCTTTGAACCTTCGAAGCAACCACCTTGATCGATTGCAACATCGACGAGAACTGAACCTGGTTTCATCTTTGCGACTAACGCTTCGCTAACTAACTTAGGTGCCTTTGCGCCGTGAACTAGAACCGCGCCGATTACCAAATCTGCTGCCATACATTGTTCTTCAATTGCATAGGCCGAAGAAGCAATGGTTTTTACTTGGCCGTCAAAGAGTTCATCTAAATAACGAAGACGGTTTAGATCTAAATCTAAAATTGTTACATCAGCGCGCATGCCATGTGCAATTGTCGCTGCTGAAACTCCAACAACTCCGCCACCAAGAACTACAACCTTTGCAGGTGCAACTCCAGGAACGCCGCCAAGTAATACGCCGCGGCCACCTTCTGGTTTCTGAAGTGCAGTTGCGCCAACTTGTATCGACATTCGACCGGCAACTTCAGACATTGGGGCAAGTAGTGGAAGTTGACCATTCAATTCAACGGTTTCAAAGGCAATTGCAGTTGTGCCAGATTTTATTAGTGCATCTGTACATTCGCGTGAGGCGGCCAGGTGAAGATAAGTGAAAAGTATTTGGCCCTTACGCATTTTTGGATATTCCGCCGCGATCGGCTCTTTAACTTTAAGAATCAAATCGGCTTTGGCCCAAACTTCATCAGAAGTCAAAATTAACGTTGCACCTGCCGCAACATATTCTGCGTCGGTAATTGCCGAACCTAAACCCGCAGTTGTTTCAACTAAAACACTGTGCCCTGCTTTTACAAGTGCATGAACACCCGAAGGCGTAGCCGAAACTCGAAATTCATTGTTCTTAATCTCTTTAGGAACGCCAATAATCATGGTTTTAGGCTACTCGCTAAAGAGCGCGGCACAAACCTTTGGGTGTAACTCCTTTCGCATTGTGGCAAAACTCTCAGCAGGCCAACCTGCGGCATAAACCCGGCGAAGAAGTAATGCCAATGGATACGAGCTCTGAGCAGCAAGTGCTTGATCCAGTAACTTAACCGCAAGTGCGCCCTCGCCTTGCTCGTAACTCACTGCCGAATATAAGGATGCAACGGGCGCAATATGTTCACTTGGCACAATTGAAAGCAACCATTGCCACATAGAACTTATGGCTCCAATATTTTCGGTTGTAGTAAATCCCATTGCATAATCCCGAACTTGTAAGTCGGCTAATCGCACAAAAACTAGCGCCAACAGGGCTTTATTCTTACAAGTTCCGGTACGCGTGAATTCTTCAACCAAATCGTTAAAGGCCAGAGCCCCAGCTCGCTGAAACATTTGAAAATCGCCCTGTTCATAATCAATCTCTGAAACAAGTGAAACTAATTCGTTTAATTTTTCTTTTAATTGGATATCCATAACTTCGGCCATGATCTTCCATTCTTTTTGGGTTGATAGTTGTTAATTTAAATATTTTGAAGGTGCACTACTAACTCGGACTTCGGTATATAAGTTCTGAACTATTGCGCCCCCAGTTACTGCACTTGTCGCACCTGATGCTTTCCAACTGCCACCCCAAGTGATTCGTAGTGAAGCCATATAACTTCCAGCACGGCTATAGATGTGAGTGATGCTTTGATTTGGAAAAGCTGCTCCTCTAGAGACAGTAGAAAGCCTTGTGCCATCTCCAAAATCCCAGAGATAAGTTGGCGATAAATACACTGTTATCGGAACTCCTAACATCACGACTGATGTTTTGAAAGTTGGTGGTGTTGTAGTCCAGAAATTAACTGGAACTTGAACTAGCGCGTTTGCAGTGGGTTGGTGGTAAATATCTTTTATCGGAATTAGCTGAGCCAATTGATCTGATAGTGAGAGTTTTACAACCGGCTTTGGCGTGTATTTCTTAGTGACAATGGTTGTTGGTTTTGCACTTGGCGTGTAGGGACGTGGGGTATATGGGCGCGGTTTCCAAGTTCTGGTAGGAGCAGGTTTTGGCGTTGAACTACTTCCATTGCGATTGGCCGTGATAATTAACTTTCCAGTTTTTGGATCGGTATAAACCTTTACGCAGACTTTGGTATTGCAATTTGGCGCTGCTACTGCTGGATTAACTGAGAGCAGTAGCAGCAGAGCGATAAGTAATTTAGGAAGAGGCACCTGCAAAAGATAGAACTAAGGAATTTAGTCACGGATTTGGTATTTTTAAATTGTGGAAAGTGCAGGACTGTGTAAATCTAGAGGCGTGGCACATAGAGATGGTGATGGTTGGGTCGAATGTGCCTGTGGCAATCGCCATTGGGGTTTAAATGGTGCGGCCGGTTTGATGCTGGTTCGCGATCGAACAATCTTGCTGCAACACCGTGCACCTTGGGTTCACAACGGCGACACTTGGGGTATTCCTGGTGGTGCTCGTGATTCTCATGAAACACCAACCGAAGCAGCGCTGCGTGAAGCACATGAAGAAATTGGAATTGTTACAAATCTGGTTGACCCAATTGAAATTTATATTGATCAACATGATGGCTTGTCTTATGACACCGTTATTTCAAAGGCCCATAAGGATTTAATTGCACATGAACAAAATGATGAATCACTTCAGGTGGAATGGGTTGCCTTTGAAGATGTGGTGAGCAAAAACTTGCATCCCAGCTTTGCTAAAACTTGGCCGGTATTACTTGCCCGCCTCGAGATAATCTTTATTTAACCGCTTCAAAGATTCGCGAATAACTTCACCATCACTTGTGCGCCAAAAAGGTGGCATGGAATTTAATAGAACTGAGCCATAACGTTTCGTCACAATTCGCGAATCCAAAATTGCAACAACACCGCGATCATCGATTGATCTAATTAAGCGCCCCGTTCCTTGCGCTAACAAGAGCGCTGCACGTGGCAATGAAACTTGCATGAAACCACTGCCGCCAGCAGCATCTGCTTCAGCAGCGCGCGCACTCATAACTGGCTCATCAGGTCTTGGGAATGGAATTCGATCAATTGCAACAAGCGTGCAAGATGGACCGGGAACATCGATGCCCTGCCAGAGTGAAATTGTTCCAAGCAGAATAGATTTTGGGTCCTTTGCAAATCTTTCAACCAGAGTTCCGACGCTATCTCCGCGCTTTTGCGTGATGATTGGAATTTCTAATTCGGCTAAGACTTTTCGCAAATATTCATCTGCCATCTCAACTCCACGCCAAGATGAAAATAGTGCCAGGGTGCGGCCACCGGCGGCGTCAATTAATTCAGCAAGTTCGGTAAGTGCCTCTTTACTTGGACCATCGCGACCAGGTTCTGGAATATGTTTTGGCAGATAGAGCGCACCTTGCTTAGCGAAATCAAAGGGCGACCCAACATCCAACATCTGCACATTTGCCGGGTCGATTTCACCAGCTTCAAATTCATCTTCCGAATCCTCATCTTCAGATCCGCCCACAATAAAGCCGATTGATTTAGCAATTAAATCAAATGATTTACCAACCGAAAGCGTTGCACTTGTTGCGATTACTGGAGTGTCAGTTAATAGATTGGCTCGTAATACTTGTGAAACAGAGAGCGGTGCTAAATACATCGTTGAATATGCTGGATCAAACCACATAACTTGATGGCCGCTTGGTTTTAACATCTTGGTTGCGGTTTGTAGCACCTCATTAGTTGCACCCTTAACTCGGGCACGCTCGGCCATCGCATCTGGATCGATGACATCTGCATCAGCATTTATAAGTGCAACTACTGCATTAGAAGTTTCCTTAATTTTTCGAATCGGTGCTTCTAATTGCGCTGGTAATTCTGGAAGCCGGCCGGCCTTTGTTGGATCATTTCTCACGTCAACAACAAAGTCGGTTAAAGCTTCAGCGAAATTGTCGGCTGCCTTCGCAAATGCATCTGATGCTTTCCCGGGTAAATATTTCTTCGCCATCTTCGCCGCGCGTTCAACTCTTGCAGCGGTCAACTCTTCAGTGACTGCCTGGGTTGTGCGATCCATAAATTCGTGTGCCTCATCAAGGATTACAGCATCGCGCTCCGGAAGAATTGCATGAGAATCCACAATTTCAATTGCAAGTAACGTGTGATTTGTTACGACTACATCGGCAGTCTGGGCTTTTGCTTTAGCATTTACCGCGAAACATTGTGAACCATATGCGCAATCATCTTTGCCGATGCATTCGCGTCCCGAAACTGAATTTGCATACCAAACGCGGCGATCAACATCAGGTGCATCATCACGATCACCCGATACTCCAGGTGTTTCGGCCCAAGCCCGCAAGCGTTTTGCATCTTTCTCAAGGGTTCCAATTTCCAACAAGAGTTCACCATCTGGATCAGCCTCAGCACTATTCATTTTCTGTAAACATAAATAGTTTCCGACGCCTTTATAAACTGCAAAAGTTAATTCGCGGCCTAATTCTTTTTCGAGTGCGCCTTTAATTCTTGGTAGGTCGCGTTCAACTAACTGACGTTGTAATGCAAGTGTTGCGGTGGCAACTAATACTTTCTTGCCGTGAACAAGTGCCGGAACTAAATAGGCAAGTGATTTTCCGGTGCCAGTGCCAGCTTGAACCAATAAGTGATGTCGATCTGAGAGTGCGTTCGCAACTGCTTCAGCCATTTCAATCTGACCATCACGAGGTGAGCCACCAATTGCAGTAACTGCGGCATCGAGTGCCTTACGCACTTGGGCAGATAACTCACTCATTGGTGCACCTTATCCAATAGATGAGACAAAGCCCTTCAAGTAAAAATATTTGCCACGTTCAATATGTGTTCAACGTAAAAGATGGAAAGATATACACATGACAAATACAAGAACACTCGGTCCATATCAAGTCTCAGCAATTGGTCTTGGCTGTATGCCAATGTCAGGTTTCCCGCCAGAGAAGGCATGGATTCTTGATAAGCGCGATCAAGCAATTTCAGTTATTCATGCAGCACTCGATGCCGGCATCACTTTGCTCGATTCAGCAGATATCTATGCTCCAACATGGAACACAATCGGCCACAATGAAAAATTAGTTGGTGAGGCATTTCGTTCATGGAATGGTTCAGCGGAAGCAAAGAGCAAAGTTGTCATCGCAACTAAAGGTGGCATCACACGTGGACCAGGAAATGATTGGTTTGGTACTGGCGGTCG
>CAWURN010000040.1:0-5160 GCA_963924835.1 Candidatus Nanopelagicaceae bacterium
GCATCAGCAAATGCTTTAGTCGCAAACCATTTTTCGTAGTCTTCAACAAACTTGGCATCACGTATCTTCAAGTTGTCATGAGAAATTCTCTGGCTACGAGTTAACAATGAATAGTTAAATTGCTCTGGCTCCATATGGGTATATTGCGCTGCATTTTCAAACCATTCCATTGCGTTCTTTGCGGCGCTCTGGATTTTAATAACCTCAACTCCACGAATAGCTTGATAATCCGCAAGAATTTCTTCCATGGTTCGGGTCTTTGAGTCATTCATAAACTTTGCTAAATCGATCGCATCTTCCATTGCCAACTTTGTGCCAGAACCAATAGAGAAGTGGGCAGTGTGAGCAGAGTCGCCCATCAAGACAACTGGAACTTGCTTGCCATTAATATCGTTCCATTGAGTCCAGTTTTCGCAAATTACCCGAGGGAACTTAATCCAGTTTGCAGAGCCACGAAGGTGGGTCGCATTGCTCATTAACTTGGCACCTTCTAAATCTTTTGCAAATAATTTTTCACAGAATGCAATTGCTTCTTCCTGGCTCATATCTTCCAAGCCAGCACGTTTCCACACATCTTCCGGGGTTTCGATAATAAATGTTGAAGTATCACCGTCGAATTGGTAGATGTGGGCCTGGAACCAACCGAATTCAGTCTCTTCAAAAACGAAGGTAAAGTCTTTAAATATTTTCTTAGTGCCGAGCCAGACGAATCTACAAACCCGAGTGTCAATATCTGGTTTATAGGTATCTGCATATCTGGTTCTGATTGCTGAATTCAAACCATCAGATGCAATAATCAAATCGGCACCATATTCAGCGGCAATCTGCTGATCATCTTTAACATCAGTTTCGAAAACTAATTTAACGCCAAGCTCTTCACATCTTTCTTGCAAAATATTTAGCAAACGCTTACGGCCGATTCCACAGAATCCATGGCCGCCCGAAATCATGCTCTTGCCCTTTATCCGGACATCGATGTCATCCCAGTGATTGAAGGATTGAAGAATAGTTCTGGCAGTTGGTTCGTCTGCGCGAACAAAGTTTGAGAGAGTTGCATCTGAGAAAACGACACCCCAACCAAATGTGTCATATGGTCGGTTACGTTCGATGACTGTTATCTCGTGAGTTGGATCCTGCTTCTTCATTAATATTGAGAAATAAAGTCCAGCAGCTCCGCCACCAATACAAACAATCTTCATCTTTTAATCCATTGCCCCTCGATAAAACTGTCCAAAAGGCATGACAGTTATTTGACTATCGTCAATAATAGGCGAGGCAACCTTTTATTGCCACCCCAAATAGGCATTGGTTTTGCGGGTTTAGAGAGTTAAGGTTAGGCATATGAATACCGATCGCTTCAGTGGCAAAAGCATATTAATCACCGGTGGTGCCGGCGGACTTGGCAGTCAGATCGCCAGAAGTGTCATCGCCCAAGGTGGAAAAGTTGGAATTCTTGATACAAATGTCGCAGCTATTCAAACTCTCGTTTCAGAACTAACCGCGACTGGTGGAATCGCAGCCGGACAAAAAGTAGATGTGCGCGATTCTAAATCTGTAGATGCTGCTGTAAATGAATTAGCAAAAGCACTCGGAAGCGTGGATGTTTTAATTGCTGCTGCCGGCGGTTCGCTCGGTACACCAAGAGATCTTGATGATATTTCGGATGATGACTTTGATTTGGTTTTGGATGTAAATGTAAAAGGCACATTTAATTGTGCGCGTGCGGTAATTCCACATATGAAAAAAGCTGGTGGCGGTTCCATAGTTACGTTCTCATCTATTGGTGGCAGAAGTGCAAGTCCGGTTACTGGAGTTCCGTATGCGACTGCTAAAGCGGCAATTCTTGGTTTGACTCGTCGACTAGCAAAAGAAGTTGGCGAATTTGGAATTCGAGTAAATGCAATTGCTCCTGGATTGTTTTTAACAGATCGACTAGAAGGCATGTTTAACGAGATGAGTAAATCTGATCAAGCAGAAGTGATTGATGCAATCCCACTTGGAAGAATGCCAAATCTTCAAGAATGTGTCGATCCTGTTTTATTTCTTGCCAGCAATGAATCTTCATACATAACCGGAACCGTTTTAGATGTTAACGGTGGCCGGCTGATGCCTAATTAATAGAGAGTAGGAAAAAATGGCATACGGTCCAGATCAGATATTAGAAGGCGCAGGAAACTCGGATTACGAGCGCTACATTCGCACAGTTGAGTTATTAAATCTGCAACCACAACCTGAAACCTGGAAGCACCGTGATGAACTGCTATTTACCGTTGTTCACCAAAGTTCAGAACTTTGGTTAAAACATTGCACCGCAGAAGCAGTTCAGGCAGTTGAATTCTTAAAGAAAGATGAAATCAGAGCTGCACTTCGCTTATTCCCACGAATGATGTTGGATATTAAGTATTGCCATGATTCCCTAGACATGTTGGAACAGATGTCGCCTTGGGATTATCAACAAGTTCGGCGTGCACTTGGACATGGTTCTGGATTTGATTCACCAGGAATGAATTCGATTCGCAAGGCCATCCCAGCACTGGGCGTTGAGTTTAAGCGATTGCTCGCTGCAGCCAACTTGGATCTCGTTCAACTCTTTGTTCGTCATACCGAGTTTGAAGATCTTTATCTATTAGCCGAAGCGTTAGTAGAACTTGATGAGCGTATGTATATGTGGCGTCAACGCCATTTCAAAGTTGTCGAGAGAAGTATTGGGCTAAAAGTTTCAGGAACTCAAGGAACTCCAGTTGAAATTCTGGCGCGGCTAAATAGCTTTACATTCTTTCCAGAACTTTGGGATGCCAGAACCGACCTTACAAATTATGCAATTGCCGAAGAGGGCGAAAACTAATTCTTTCGGAATTTTGAATAGTCAGGTGCACGCTTTTCAGTAAAAGCAGCGCCACCTTCTTTTGATTCATCAGTCTTTGTATAAAGATCAAGCACATCAAAAGCTAGTGATTGAATTCCCATAATATGATCTGAATCAGCATTGAAAGAATGTTTCAGTGCTTTAAGTGCAGTAGGAGATAGCGCAGCAACTTTCTTTGCCCACTCCATTGATGCCGCCATTAATTGATCTGGTGCAACAACTTTATTGACTAAGCCCCAACGTTCTGCTGTTTCTGGATCGTATTGTTCACAGAGAAACCAAATTTCACGAGCCCGCTTTTCGCCAACAACGCGTGCTAGATATGCAGAACCAAATCCAGCATCAAAAGAGCCAACACGTGGACCAACTTGCCCAAACTTTGCATTGGTAGATGCAATTGAAAGATCGCAGAGCACGTGCAGAACATGGCCGCCACCAATTGCGAAACCATTTACCGCAGCAATTACCGGCTTTGGAATTGCTCTAATTAATTTATGCAGTGATTCAATTTCAAACATTCCGGTCTCAGTTTCACCATAACCGCCGGTTTCAGCGCGCTCTTTCTGATCGCCACCAGTGCAGAAAGCTTTCTCGCCAGCGCCAGTCAATATCACAGCACCAACTTCTTGATCGACCCATGCATATTTAAATGCGGCAAGAAGTTCATCAACCGTGCGACCACGAAGTGCGTTATATCGATCTGGTCGGTTGATGGTAATTATCCCCACGCCACTATCGGTTGCGTAGGTAATATCAGTGAAATCTTTAATTGCAATCATGTGCGCACTTTACCCTTTCACTTCTACAACTATGGCAACACCTAAACCAACACCGATACACGCAGCGGCAATACCGATTCCGCCACCCTGACGTTTTAACTCTCGAGCACAATCAACCACAACACGGGCAGCAGATGCACCAACTGGGTGACCAATTGCAATCGAGCCACCATTGATATTTACCTTAGTGACATCAATTTCTGGAACTTCGTGTAAAACAGTCAGAACCATAGAAGCAAACGCCTCGTTAATCTCCCAAACTTTTACATCGCCTAACTTCTTGCCTGTGCGGGCAAGCACTTTATGAATGGCAGAAATTGGAGCCAAGGTAAATTCATTTGGATTAGTTGCTGTTACTTGGGCACCAAGAATGCGACCAATTCCATCAAGCCCTAAATTATCAGCACCGGCGCGATCGGTAATTAGCATTGCAACACTTCCATCATTTAACGGCGATGAATTGCCAGCAGTTCCTGCTCCATTCTCCGAGAAGACTGATGGAAGCGCAGCTAATTTTTCTAACGTGCCATCTGCGCGAATTGATTCATCCATAGTTACTTCACCAAATGGGACAACAAATCCCTCATGCAATTTCTTCTCCCATGCAGCGGCAGCCAATTGGTGTGAACGATGTGACCATTCATCTTGGGCCCCGCGAGAAATATTAAATCTTTCGGCAACTTCTTCTGAACATCTACCCAAACTCGCAGTCCAATGCGCAGGGAATAATGGATTTGTAAGTCGCCATCCAACTGTCGATTGGTTATAAACCGGATTGGTTGGTTCTTCTTTACCAGTACGTTCGACAATCCAAGGTGCTCTACTCATTACTTCAACTCCGCCAGCAATAATGTAATCACTGTCACCACTTCTAATTGCGCGCGATGCTTGGATTATTGCTTCCGCACCAGATCCACACAATCTATTTATCGTTACACCAGGAATAGTTTCAGGGAAGCCAGCAAGCAAAGAACCCATACGTGCAACATTTCTATTGTCTTCACCAGCACCATTTGAATCACCAATCATCACATCATCAATGCGGTTCAAATCAAGCTTTGAAACTTTCTTAGCAAGAGCGGCGAGTGTGAATCCGAGTAAATCATCTGGGCGAACTTTAGATAAACCGCCAAAATATCGGCCAAAGGGGCTCCGAACTGCTTCCGCAATGATTACTTCTCTCTGGTTCATATGTCGTATTATTGCCTATCGAAAGAAATACGTAAGCCCTATTTTCAATGTGATTTGCAGAGGATCGGAGAATTCATGAGCAGCACCCCGCTCCGAGTTCTAGTTACAGGTGCAAGTCGCGGAATTGGCGAAGCAATTGCAACGCAATTATTAGATGCGGGCCACAGCGTTGCACTAACCGCCAGAACTGCAAGTGATTTAGCAGCGATTGTCGCGGGCCGAACAAATAAGAATTTAATTATCCCAGCAGATGTAACTGATGCGAAGAGCGCGGATGCCGCACTAGAAAAGATTATTGCAGCCTGGGGCGGACTTGATGTTTTG
>CAWURN010000041.1:0-11932 GCA_963924835.1 Candidatus Nanopelagicaceae bacterium
AACCGGTCCAGCAGGAACAAATGGAACAAGTGGCAGTAACGGAACCAATGGATCTAATGGAGCACCGGGATCAATTGGCGAGACCGGAGCAAAAGGTGACACGGGTTCAAAAGGAGATACAGGAAATGTGGGACTTACTGGACCAGCCGGATCTAGCCCTTCAACCATGGGTCTACTTACTTTCTCAACAATGATTGGCTCAACGTCTTCAACTTCGATAAAGGACTTTGGAAACTTCGCATTAGGAAAAAATTACATTGTTCAGTTATTACTTCATGGAGTAGCTCAAGATAGTGCAACCAAATTAATCAAATTTGCTGCTACATCGCCAGATTCTTTAGTGGTTCTGACCATCGATTATGTAGTGATAAATGGATTCACAAGTAGAAGTGGAAGTCCTGAACAAGAAAGCAGCATCATTGCAACTGTGTTGGTAAACGGAAGCAGTACAACACATGATTTTTATCTAACCGCGACCATTACATGCAATGAGGGTTCAATTTCGCCAGGATTAATATTCAGTGGATCTTTTACAGCAATTCAAGTTGGTTCAATTTCCTAGGTGAATTAAAGATTCGGATATGGAGCGGGTGACCGGGATCGAACCGGCATGGCCAGCTTGGAAGGCTGGGGCTCTACCATTGAGCTACACCCGCAGATTTCGTGCGATAAGCATGAATTGAGCGTGAACCAGGCGTTATGTTACACCGCAACGGGGATTGGGATTGCCCACCTTTAAAAATAACCCCAAACACGCAGGAACTTTTTGGGGAAGTTGCTGTGTGGTTTCGAGACCTACTTAGAGGTAGCGGCTAATGTCGGCTTTATCTTCCTCCGGCTTGTGCGCCGTGATTGCACACGGGGTCGCAAACACCCCCGATACCAAAATCAGAAGGGCACAACCATGCTAGATAGTTACTTCAAAATATCTGAACGTGGCTCAACCGTAGGTCGCGAAGTACGTGGTGGTTTCGTCACGTTCTTCACAATGGCTTACATCGTGGCACTTAACCCGTTAATCATCGGTCTTTCAAAAGATGCTGACGGAAAGTACCTCGGAGGTGGCGACGCTCCAAACCTTGCAGCCATTGCTGCAGCAACTGCGTTAATCGCAGGTGTTCTTACAATCCTGATGGGTGTTGCTGGAAACTTTCCACTGGCGCTCGCAACAGGTCTTGGCCTAAACACTTTCGTTGCAGTAAGTATTGCATCGCAGATGTCATGGGCAGATGCAATGGGGCTTGTTGTTCTAGAAGGAATCATTATTACCATCCTTGTTCTGACTGGTTTTAGAAAAGCGGTATTCAGTGCAGTTCCTGCGCAACTTAAGATCGCAATCTCAGTAGGTATCGGTCTTTTCATTGCGCTAATTGGTCTGGTTGATGCGGGCTTTGTTCGTCGCACAGGATCTGGTCCAGTACCAGTAACACTTGGCGATGGCGGAACACTTGTTGGTTGGCCAATCGTTGTATTTTGCTTTGGACTTCTATTGATGATCGGACTTATGGTCAAGAAGGTCAAGGGTGCAATTCTTATTGCAATCATTGTTTCGACCGCAGTTGCGATTGCTATTGAATCAGCATTTAAAATCGGACCACTATTTGATGGCGCTACAGGTAAGGTCAATCCAAAGGGTTGGAATCTAAACGTTCCTGCAATGCCTTCTGATGTGGTTGCTACACCTGACTTTGGTCTTCTCGGACAATTTAGCCTCTTTGGATCTTTCGAAAGAATCTCACTTGTCGCTGCAATCCTCTTCGTGTTTACACTTTTGCTATCTGACTTCTTCGACACTGTTGGAACAGTTACAGCAATCGGTCACGAATCAGGATTGATTGACAACAAGGGTGAAGTTCCAAATAACAACAAGATTCTCTTTGTTGACTCAGTGGCCGCAATGGCCGGTGGAGCTGGAAGCATCTCTTCAAATACCAGCTACATCGAATCAGCAGCGGGTGTTGGTGAAGGTGCGCGAACAGGTTTGTCATCAGTAGTAACTGGTGTTCTATTCTTGTTGACCACATTCCTTGCACCGCTTGTTGCAGTTATTCCTTACGAAGCAGCAACTCCTGCTCTTGTAGTCGTCGGATTCTTGATGATGTCACAGATCAAGGGCTTGGATTGGGCGGACTACGGAATTGGAATTCCTGCATTCCTAACAATTATCTTGATGCCATTTACTTACAATATTTCTGTAGGTATCGGTGCAGGATTCGTTTCACATGTTGTGATCCGTATTGTCCAAGGCCGTCGTAGCGAAGTTCATCCGCTGCTTCTCTTGGTATCAGGTCTCTTCATGGTCTACTTCTTAAGCTCTCCAATTAATACCTGGATAGGCTAATAAAGTAGTAATTAAGTAATAGAAGTAAAAAATAAAGGGCTCGGGGGAAACCTCGGGTCCTTTTTACTTTCTTGAGGGTATTCCCGTTGGTTTTGGGAAGGGAATTTAGGGCTTAGAATTCGGACTTACGCCGCGGGGCGTAGCGTAGTGGCTAGCGCGCCTGCTTTGGGAGCAGGAGACCGGAGGTTCGAATCCTCTCGCCCCGACAAGAACTATCAATTCTTAAAAATATAACTCAAGGAGCAAAGTGAAAAGCGCAGTCGAAACTCTTTCCCCAACTCGTGTAAAACTTTCGGTTGAAGTTTCCTTTGAAGAATTAGAACCACATATTTCAGGTGCCTACAAAGCTCTTGGCGAACGAATCAATATCCCAGGATTCCGTAAAGGCAAAGTGCCACAAGCAATGATTGAACAACGCGTTGGTCGCCCAGCAATTTTGGATGAAGCAATCAATTCATCAATTTCACCTTTTTATGCCGCAGCCTTAAAAGAGCAGAATGTTTTTGTAATTGGCCGCCCGAATATTGAAGTTACTGAACTCGTTGATCGTGAGAAGTTTTCATTCACGGCTGAAGTAGATGTTCGCCCGGAATTAAAGCTCCCTGATTTCTCAAAGATAACTCTTACTGTTGAAGATGTAGTTGTTTCTGATTCAGAAGTGGCTGAACAAGTAGATGCACTTCGTGCTCGCTTTGGAACTTTAACAACCGTTGAAAAAGCTGTCGAGAATGGTGACTTTGTTTCACTAGATTTAATAGCAACAATTAATGGCGAAGCAGTAGAAGGTGGAACTGCGAATGATCTTTCATATGAAGTCGGCACAAACCGCATGGTTGATGGCCTAGATGAAGCGCTTATTGGTTTAAAGGCAGGGGAGTCAAAGCGATTTGATACCAAACTTGTTGGCCAGAAGGATGATGAAAAGGGTGCAGTTGATGCAACCGTTAAGGCAGTTAAGCACCGCGACCTTCCAGAATTAAATGATGATTTTGCAAAGCTTGGATCTGAATTTGAAACTTTGGCCGAACTTCGCGCAGATATCCAAACCCGCCTAGAGCGCGTCAAGCATTTAGAACAAGGCGCCCATGCCCGAGATCTTCTAGTTGAAAAGCTAATTGCGGATGTCGAAATCCCACTTCCGACGAACATCATTGAAGACGAAGTTAATAATCACCTTGAAAAAGAGGGTCGCCTTGAGGATGCCGAGCACCGCAAGGAAGTTACTGAAGAAGTAACCAAGTCATTGACCCAAGAAATCCTCTTCGACAATATCGTTTCTGCCGAAAGCGTTTCAGTTAATGAGAATGAATTAACCGAATATTTGATCCGTGCCTCTCAGCGTTATGGAATGACTCCAGATCAATTCATCAAAGAAGTTTCTGAGGCTGGCCAAATCACAACAATGGTTGCCGAAGTATCCAGAGCCAAGGCTCTTGCTGGTGTCCTATCTCGTGTAAAGGTTGTAACTACTTCTGGCAAAGAAGTAAATCTTGAAGAGTTGGCGCCAAAGCAAGAAGCTCCAGCCGCCGAATAACTCGCCTTTCTTCACTTTCTCTCTGGGCGAACACTCAAACCAAGGTTTTTGCCAATTTGCGGAAGCATTTGGCCGTAAACATTGTTAGTGTCATTGCTAGGTAATTTAGTAAAAAGATTTAATAAACTATCAGGAGGAAGTTGTGGAACTCAATACACCGCGTCTTGCGGGTTCGGCACCAAGCGGTGGATTAGACGACCAGGTTTATAACCGTCTTCTAAAAGAGCGCATCATCTTCTTAGGTTCAGTAGTTGAAGATTCAATGGCAAATGCCATCTCTGCGCAGCTGCTTCTACTTGCAGCCGAAGATCCAGATAAAGATATTTTCCTTTACATAAATTCACCGGGCGGATCAATCTCTGCTGGTATGGCAATTTATGACACCATGCAATACATCAAGAATGATGTTGCAACAGTTGCAATGGGACTTGCGGCATCTATGGGCCAGTTCTTGCTGTGCGCAGGTGCACCAGGAAAGCGCTACGCACTTCCACACGCAAGAATTATGATGCACCAACCATCAGGCGGTATCGGTGGAACAGCATCAGATATCAAAATTCAAGCAGAACAAATGTCATTTACGAAGAAGAAGATGGCAGAACTTATTTCTTTCCACACTGGACAGAAGCCTGAAACTATTGAAGCTGATTCCGATCGCGATCGCTGGTTCACTGCAGATGACGCAAAAGAATATGGTTTTGTTGATCACGTTGTTCGCTCAGCCGGACAAGTAGCTGGAAGCGGAGGAACAGCCAAATGATAAATAGCCGTTACGTACTTCCTACTATTGAGGAGAAGACCGCTTATGGATACAAGCGTCTTGATCCATACACAAAACTCTTCGAAGAGCGCATTATTTTCTTAGGCCAGGCGATTGATGACACCGTTGCAAACGATGTTATGGCACAACTTTTGACACTGGAATCAATGGATCCAGATCGCGACATCATGATGTATATCAACTCACCTGGTGGATCTTTCACAGCGTTGACTGCAATTTATGACACGATGCAATTTGTTCGTCCAGATGTAATGACAATCTGTTTAGGTCAGGCCGCATCTGCAGCAGCAATCTTGCTTGCAGGTGGTGCAAAGGGAAAGCGTTACGCCCTTGAACATGCTCGCATCTTGATTCACCAGCCATATAGCGAAGGCGGCGGACAAGGTTCTGATATCGAAATCCAGGCTCGCGAAATTATGCGTATGCGCACCTTGCTTGAAGAGATGTTAGTGAAGCACACCGTTAAGAGCGCGGAAGAAATTACAAAAGATATTGAACGCGACAAGATTCTTACGGCAGCAGAAGCTGTTGAGTACGGTCTTATCGATCAAGTTATGGTGAGCCGTAAGGCAACAGCTAAGTAATAAATAAAAATTCGCCTATAAGCGAACAGAGTTAGGCTGGGATTTGCTCGCAAGATTTGGGGCAAAGTCCTAGCCTTCTCTTATGAATACGCGCATTGGTGAATCTGGCGATCTCTTGAAATGTTCCTTCTGTGGCAAAACCCAGAAGCAGGTTAAGAAGTTAATTGCTGGCCCTGGAGTTTATATTTGCGATGAATGTATCGAACTCTGTAATGAAATTATTATTGAAGAACTTGAAGAGACAAGTTCACTTGGGCTTGCTGAACTTCCAAAGCCACAAGAAATTTATGAATTCTTAGATCAGTATGTTGTAGGTCAAGATCGCGCAAAGAAGTCTTTATCAGTTGCGGTATACAACCATTACAAGCGCGTGCAGTCAGGTGAATCTAAGCGCGAAGAATCTATTGAGTTATCTAAATCAAATATTTTAATTCTTGGCCCAACTGGCTGCGGTAAAACATTGTTAGCCCAAACTTTGGCCCGAATGCTTAATGTGCCATTTGCAATTGCAGATGCAACGGCTTTAACTGAAGCAGGTTACGTTGGCGAAGATGTTGAAAATATTCTTCTCAAGTTAATTCAAGCCGCTGATTATGATGTTAAAAAGGCAGAAACCGGAATCATCTATATCGATGAAATTGATAAGGTCGCACGTAAGAGTGAGAATCCATCAATTACTCGAGATGTTTCAGGCGAAGGCGTACAGCAAGCACTTCTTAAAATATTAGAAGGAACAACAGCCGCGGTTCCACCACAAGGTGGCCGCAAGCACCCACATCAAGAATTTTTACAGATTGATACAACCAATATTCTATTCATTGTCGGTGGCGCATTTGCAGGCCTAGAAAAAATTATTGAAGGCCGAAAGGGCAAGGCTGGTGTTGGCTTCAACGCAACACTTCAAAGTGCAGAAGAGAATGCCGCAAAGGATTTCTTTAGTGATGTAATGCCAGAAGATTTGTTGAAGTTTGGAATGATTCCAGAATTTATTGGGCGCTTACCTATTCTCACAAGTGTCGAGAATCTTGATCGCCCTGCGCTAATAGAAATTCTTACTGAACCAAAGAATGCACTAGTAAAGCAGTACCAGAAGCTATTTGAATTAGATGATGTAGAACTAGAATTTTCAGCAGATGCACTTGAAGTTGTTGCTGATCTTGCAATTAAGCGCGGCACTGGTGCTCGTGGACTACGTGCGATTATGGAAGAAACTTTGCTTGGTGTTATGTATGAAATTCCATCCAAGCCAGATGTCGCAAAGGTGATAATTACGCCACAAGCAGTTCTTAAAGAAGCGGCTCCAACATTGGTTAATCGCCCTGCTGGCGGTCCAAAGCGTCAGAGTAAGGCTGAGAAAGGCGATAAGTCAGTGAAGAGTTCAGAAGAGAAGAGCGCTTAATCTAGACTCATCTCCTATGAGCGAGGGCAATAAATCTAATAAGAAAGAGTTAGCGGCAACTTTCACGCCCGCTGATATTGAAGCACCGCTCTATCAAAAATGGTTATTAGCTGGTTACTTCACAGCAGATGCGAAATCTACAAAACCGCCATTCACAATTGTTATTCCACCACCAAACGTCACTGGAAGTTTGCACATTGGTCACGCATTAGATCACACACTTCAAGATGTATTAATTCGTATGAAACGAATGAAGGGTTTCGAAGCGCTGTGGCTTCCAGGTATGGATCATGCAGGAATCGCAACGCAGAATGTTGTTGAGAAACAACTTGCTGTTACTGGCTTATCAAGACATGATCTTGGTCGCGAAGCATTCGTTGCAAAAGTTTGGGAATGGAAAGAAGAATCTGGTGGCTTAATTCTTGACCAGATGAAACGTTTGGGTGACTCTGTCGATTGGTCACGCGAGCGATTCACGATGGATGCCGGCCTTTCCAAGGCAGTCCTTGAAATATTTAAGCGCTTATATGATGCGGAATTAATTTATCGCGCCGAACGTATTATCAATTGGTGTCCAAGATGTTTGACTGCGCTTTCAGATATCGAAGTAGAACATAGTGACGACTCTGGTGAATTTGTTCAAGTTCGTTATGGCGATGGCGATGTTTCAATCGTAGTTGCAACAACACGTGCCGAAACGATGATGGGCGATGGCGCTGTTGCGGTTCATCCCGATGACCCAAGATATAAAGATTTAATTGGCAAGCTGGTTTTATTACCGCTAGTTAATCGAATGATTCCAATTATTGCTGATGAATTAGTTGATCCAGATTTTGGAACGGGCGCGGTAAAAGTAACTGGCGCACATGATCCAAATGACTTTGAAATGGCGATGCGCCACAACATCGAAATGCCAATAATTATGAATGAGCACGGAGTTATGGCTAATTCCGGAACCCGATTTGATGGCATGGATAGATTTGAAGCACGCAAGGAAGTAGTAGAAGAACTGCGCAAGCTTGGTCGAATAGTTTCCGAAAAGCGCCCATACGTTCATGCAGTTGGACATTGCCAACGATGTGACACAACTATTGAACCAAGACTTTCCAAGCAATGGTTTGTAAAGGTTGCACCACTTGCTAAGGCTGCAGGAGATGCAGTGCGTGATGGCCGAATTAAAATTGAACCAGAAGAATTAGCGCCACGATATTTTGAGTGGATAGATAACATGCACGACTGGTGCATCTCTCGCCAACTTTGGTGGGGACATCAGATTCCGGTTTATTACGGTCCTAATGGCGAAGTAGTTGTTTGTGGTCCCGACGAAGTTCCGCCGGCAGGTTACATTCAAGACCCAGATGTTTTAGATACTTGGTTCTCATCTGGATTATGGCCATTTTCAACTTTGGGTTGGCCAGATAAAACTGATGATCTAGCAAAGTTTTTCCCAACCAGTGTTCTCGTAACTGGATACGACATCCTGTTTTTCTGGGTTGCACGCATGGTTCTACTGGGACTTTTTGTTACTGATGGCGTTGCTCCGTTTCACACAATTGCACTTCACGGTTTAGTCCGCGATCGCTTCGGAAAGAAGATGAGTAAATCTCGCGGAAACACTGTCGACCCAATTGAATTCATGGACAAATACGGATCTGATGCGCTGCGTTTTACTCTTGCTCGCGGTGCTAATCCTGGAACAGACCAAGCAATCGCAGAAGAATGGATCGGCGGATCTAGAAACTTCGCCACCAAGCTTTGGAATGCATCGCGCTTTGCAATTATCAATGGGGCAAATATTGATGGTGAATTGCCAGAATTTAATTCATTAAATGCAATAGACCAATGGATATTGACGCGTTTGGATGAAACCGTCGAGTCAGTGGACCAATTACTGGAGAAATTTGAGTTTGCTAAAGCCTGCGAAATAATTTATCACTTCGCATGGGATGATTTATGCGATTGGTATCTAGAACTCTCAAAGGCAACTTTTGCTGCCGGGGGAGATGAAGCAGCCAATTCCAAACGAGTATTGGGCCAGGTCTTAGATCAACTATTACGTTTAATGCATCCGATGATGCCATTTATTACTGAAGAGCTTTGGTGTTCATTTACTGGTGGCGAAACTTTGGTTACAGCAGCCTGGCCAAAATCCAATGCTGAAAACAGAAGTGAAGCTTCGAAAACTATAGTTGCCCAATTGCAGGATTTAACAACAGAGATTCGTAGATTTAGAAATGATCAAGGTATTAAGACATCAGCAAAAATTGGTGCCAATTTTATTGGACTAGATTCTTTGTCAAAATATGAGGCGGCAATCCGTTTTGTATGCAGAATTGAACCAATTACCGGAAGTGCAAGTGCTGCAATAGAAGTTGGAAAAGTAAAGGTTGAATTCGATTTAACCGGTGCTATCGACCTCGTTGCCGAGCGCGCTCGACTTACTAAAGATTTAGCAACAGCCGAGAAAGATCGTGCGACCGCGAAAATTAAATTAGAGAACGATGGTTTTATGGCGAAGGCGCCAATCGAGGTTGTTCAAGAGATTAGAGAACGACTTGCCCAAACGAGCGCCGATATTGAAAGTATCACTGCTCAACTATCGACACTTCCTACTAAGTGATTACCTCGCCGGAAGATTTAGAAGTAATAAAAATAATCGAAGATGCGCTTATGAAGCGCTGGCCAGAGAGCAAGATTGAACCTTCGTTGGATCGAATTTCTGCACTTGTTGATGCTTTAGGTTCGCCGCAGCTTTCATATCCAACAGTTCATATTGGTGGAACAAATGGAAAGACCAGCACGTCACGTATGGTGGACGCGCTATTTTCGGAACTTGATTATCGAACTGGCAGATTCACGAGCCCGCACCTAGAAAGTTTCTTGGAGCGAATTTCTATAAAAGGTGAAGCAATCGCACCAGCAGAATTGATTGCTACCTACAACGATATTGCGCTGTATTTAGATTTAATTGATAGCCGAAGTGATGTTCCAATTTCATACTTTGAAGCGCTCACAGCAATGGCTTTTGTTGCATTCGCTGAACATCCAGTTGATATCGGAATCATTGAAGTTGGTATGGGCGGAGATTGGGATGCAACAAACATTGTGCAAAGCGCAGTTTCGGTGCTTATGCCAATTGGTTTAGATCATATGGAATATCTTGGTGAAACAATTGAAGAGATTGCACGAACCAAGTCGGGGATAATTAAGCCAGAATCACATGTTGTTTTGGCAGCACAAGAACCAGAAGTCGCCCGAATTCTCTTAGAAAAAGTTGTTGAAAAATCTGCAATCCCTTATCGCGAAGGTCTGGAATTTGCTCTAATAAAACGAGACATCGCTGTCGGTGGGCAATTAATTTCAGTCCGGGGTGTCCATGGTGAATACACCGATATTTACTTACCACTTCATGGGGCGCATCAGGCAGCAAATGCCGCAGTTGCAATTGCCGCAGTTGAGGCATTTGTAGGAGTTAAATTAGATGAAGAACTGGTGCGGGCCGCATTCGCAAGTGTTTCATCTCCGGGTAGACTCGAAATTCTGCACCGGGATCCAACCGTAATTATTGACGCTGCTCACAATCCTCATGGCGCAACCGCGTTAGCCGACACCATTCGTAACGAATTCGATTTCGAGTCAATATTCTGCGTTTTAGGAATACTTGGCGAGAAAGATGTCAAAGGAGTTTTGAAGGCGCTTGAACCCGTCGTCGATCGGTTAATTGTTACTAAATCTGATTCACCCAGGGCGCTTCCAGTTGCAGAATTGTTTGCAGAAGCAGTACTGGTTTTCGGCAATGATCGCGTATTTAAGGAAGATGATTTAAACTCGGCAATTACTTATGCAATGGAACAGGCAACTTTAATTAATCAGGTTAGTGACGGTGTTAGTGCGGTTGTTATAACTGGCTCAGTTGTAACCGCAGGTTCTGCCCGCGAAATTTTGCGCAAGATTGGAAGGTCGGAGGATAAATGAGAATTTTGAGTGCAGCCGTCTTAAGTATGGAAGCCTTTGTAATGGGCTTTGCAGTTTTACTCGCAATGGGCGATCACAGCGGAGGCGCACTCTCTCTGGGTGGGCTAATCGCGATCTTGCTATTACTTAATGCTGGCTTAATGAAGAAGAAAATAGGCTGGATTATCGGTTCAATTCTGCAGGTTGCAATGGTTGCATATGGTTACGTTGTAACTTCGATGTATTTCATGGGCGCACTTTTCGCCGGACTTTGGATTGCCGCCTTTATAGTGGGGCGCAAGGGTGAGGCAATCAGGGCTGAGCTCCTAAGGCAGAAACCTCTCAAATAACCACCCAAAATTCACGGATTAAGAACTTTTGGGCGCTCGCATTAGACTAACGCCCGTGAATTCCCAAAATTTAGAACGCACCCTAATCCTGGTAAAACCAGATGGCGTTGCTCGATCATTAGTTGGCGAAGTAGTTAGTCGCGTTGAAAACAAGGGATATCAAATAGTTGGTTTAAAAATGTTGACACCAACTCGTGAAATTTTAGCTAAGCATTATGCAGAACATGAAGGCAAACCGTTTTATGAACCACTAATTGAATTTATGTTATCTGGTCCAATAGTTGCGATGATTGCGCAAGGCAATCGCGTGATTGAAGGATTTAGAAAACTAGCAGGAACTACCGATCCAACAACTGCTGAACCAGGAACTATTCGCGGCGATCTTGCCCGTGATCAAGGAACAAAAGTTGTGCAAAATATTGTTCACGGTTCAGATTCACCAGAATCTGCGGCTCGTGAAATCGCAATTTTCTTCCCCGAACTGAATTAATCGAGAGGCCTCAAATGAGCAAAAAGAATCCAAATCGCATGTCATTCATCGGAAGAGATATGGCAGTCGACTTAGGAACCGCAAACACACTTGTATATGTTCGTGGTCGCGGAATTGTTCTTAATGAGCCAAGCGTTGTTGCTGTAAACCAGGACACTGGTGGAATTCTTGCAGTCGGACTTGAAGCCAAGCGAATGATTGGCCGCACACCAGGAAATATTGTTGCGATTCGCCCACTTAAAGATGGCGTGATTGCAGACTTCGATACAACAGAGCGCATGCTCCGTTACTTTATTCAAAAAGTGCACCGCCGTAGCTACCTAGCTAAGCCACGCATTGTTGTCTGCGTTCCATCGGGAATCACTGGTGTTGAACAACGTGCAGTCAAAGATGCTGGCTATGCCGCGGGAGCACGCAAGGTTTACATCATTGAAGAACCAATGGCTGCTGCAATTGGTGCCGGTCTTCCTATTCACGAACCAACCGGAAACATGGTCGT
>CAWURN010000042.1:0-37684 GCA_963924835.1 Candidatus Nanopelagicaceae bacterium
ATAATCAATTGCATCATCGTCACTATCTGCAAGATAGTGTGAGTTTCCAGTCTTAGTGTTGTGAGTGCGGGCTCCGCCAAGTTCTTCCATTCCAACTTCTTCGCCAGTAACGGCCTTGATTACATCTGGCCCAGTGATAAACATTTGGGATGTTTCGTTAACCATAATTACAAAGTCAGTAATTGCAGGTGAATAAACTGCGCCGCCTGCGGTTGGCCCCATAATTAGCGAGATTTGTGGAATTACGCCTGATGCTCGGACATTTCGCTTAAAGATTTCACCATATTGGCTTAAAGATGCAACGCCTTCTTGGATACGGGCGCCACCGGAATCATTGATTCCAACAATTGGAATTCCACTCTTAAGCGCAAATTCCATAACTTTTACAATTTTTTCACCAACAACCTCACCAAGACTGCCACCGAAAGTTAAGAAATCTTGTGAGTAAATCGCAATTGCGCGACCATCTACGGTTGCATGTCCAGTTAAAACACCATCACCGTAAATTCGGTTCTTATCCATTCCAAAATTTGAAGACCTATGACGAGAGAAGGCATCCATCTCTACAAAGGAACCTGGATCTACAAGACGGGTGATTCGCTCGCGTGCAGTTAGCTTTCCTTGGGCATGCCGCTTCTCAATTGCCTCTGGCGTCCCATTCGTTTCGGCTTGCAAACGACGTCTACGAAGATCAGCAATCTTTCCGGCTGTAGTGCGAATATCATCAGTCACGGTCGTAGATTACTAGTTCCTGCAGATTATTCCTACAAAGCAATTGAAACGGGTCAGCAAGTGAAGCCAGAATTATTGAATGTGAATGCAATTGCAAGCGCATTACAGAGCAGTTACTGGCGGGTATCAGTTGTTGATGAGATTGATTCAACACAAAATTATTTACGCACCAGTAATCCAAAATCTGGCGACTTAATTACTGCCGAGTATCAGAGCGCAGGACGTGGCCGGCTAGATCGCAAATTTGATGCAGAAAAATCTAGTGCTCTACTCTTTTCATTTTACTTTGAGCCAGAAATATTAATTAAAAACTATGGGTATCTAACGTTGTTAGTTGGTGCGAGTGTTGCAACAACTTTAAATGAGATTACTGAATCTAATAACTTTAAGTGTAAATGGCCAAATGACATTTTATTCAACGACAGAAAAGTTGCTGGGATATTGGCCGAAAAGAATAACGCTGGCGTTATTGTAGGAATTGGTATAAATGTTTCAACCAGTGAAGCTGCGCTGCCCGTCGCTCATGCAACATCAATGTTTCTTGCAACAAAACTTATTCTGGATCGCAATATCTTGCTGGCAAGAATTTTAAATAATTTAGCAAATGATTTGCTGGATTGGCAGAATGGCAGAGATTTAACGCAAAAATACCGAAATCTAAGTGCAACAATCGGAAGCCAGGTTCGGGTAGAGCTTCCAGGTGGTTCAAATGTTGAAGCGATGGCAGTTGATATCGATGAGACCGGAAGTCTTCACTTAAACAATGGTCAGATCATCACAGTTGGCGATGTCATTCATTTGGACAGTAAACTTTCGCAGTGAGCTTTCCACGAGTCGGAGTAGTAGGCGCCGGCCAACTTGCCAGAATGATGGCTGTAGCAGCGAATGATTTAGGAATTGATTTCAAAGTATTAGCAGCGATTCCGAATGATTCAGCGGCTCAAGTAACGCACTTCATCTTGGGTGATTATTCAGATGTAAATTCAGTATTAGATTTCGCTAAGAATTGCGATGTTCTTACCTTTGAACATGAGCTAGTTCCGCAAAGCGTAATAAAAGCAGTTGAGGCTGCAGGGATAAAGGTTTATCCACGTTCTGATTCCTTTACATACTCTCAAGATAAGTTAGAGATGCGCAAGAAGATAAGTGAATTAAACCTACCCAATCCCAAATGGCAGAAATATCAGGGCCAGAACTGCGAAATAAGTTTCCCACTCATAGCTAAATTACCATCGGGCGGTTACGACGGTCGGGGAGTTTTCCAAATAGATTCGGAAGCCCAATTGCTTGAACTTCATAAAAAGGCTGGAACTCTCCTACTCGAAGAGAAATTGAATTTTGATTATGAAATTTCTGTGATGGTTGCAAGGTCACCACACAATCAAGCAGCAACTTGGCCAGCGACTTTAACAATTCAAAAAGATGGAATCTGCACTTCAACCGTTACTCCAGTCCCTGAAATATCTGAGGCACTTGCCAATAAGGTTCAAGCTGCTGCATTAACAATCGCTTCCGGAATTTCTCTCGTCGGAGTAATGGCAGTTGAAATGTTTGTGATTGGTAAAGAATTTTATATAAATGAACTTGCACTTCGACCACACAATTCCGGTCACTGGTCGATCGAAGGCGCAGAAACAAGTCAGTTCGAACAACACTTGCGCGCAATTCTCGATTTGCCACTTGGCAGTACGACGATGCGAAATAAATATGTTGTTATGGGAAATGTATTGGGTGGCGAAAAAAGCGATATGTATCGGCCATATCTGCACTTGATGGCACGCACCCCTAGCCTTAAGTTCCACCAATATGGCAAAGAAGTTAAGCCTGGACGCAAGATTGGCCACGTAACAATGTGCGGTGAAAATCTTCTACAATTACAACTAGAAGTTGCCCATGCTGTTGACTACATGAATGGAGTTATTGATGAGTGATGTAGCAATAATCATGGGATCAGATTCTGATTGGCCAGTAATGGAAGATGCCGCCAAAATTTTAGAAGCACTCGGTATTACATATTCCGCAGATGTTGTTTCAGCACATCGCATGCCACTTGAGATGGTCGAATTCGCACAGAACGCTAAAGCAAAAGGCTACAAAGTGATTATCGCTGGTGCAGGTGGGGCAGCGCATTTACCAGGAATGGTCGCATCTCTAACACCGCTTCCAGTAATTGGCGTTCCAGTTCCGCTTAAGAATTTAGATGGCATGGATTCGTTGCTTTCTATTGTGCAGATGCCGGCAGGAATTCCAGTTGCGACAGTTGGAGTCGGCAATGCTAAGAATGCTGGCCTTCTCGCAGCGCGAATTTTAGGAATTAGCGATGAAGAAGTTTCTAAGAAAGTAAGCGCCGAACTTACAAAAATTAACTCGGAAGCAAAAGAAAAAGGTGCAAATTTAACTACTAAACGCAATCAAAGAACTGGTTTTTAGTTTGCGCGGCCTAAGGCTCTAAATTTCCAACCAGCTGCAACCCAAGCTTCACGATCGAGAGCATTGCGGCCATCAATGATTACTGGGTTTGCAACCAACTTTGCCATCTTCACAGGATCAAGTTCGCGATAGACCTTCCACTCCGTTAGATGCAGAACTAAGTCGGCTCCTTTAAGTGCGCCTTCAATATCTTCGGAAAAACTTAACGCCGGGAAACGTTTCTTTGCTGGTGCAATTGCTTTGGGATCATGAATTGTGACAATTGCTCCTGCTGCTGCAATTTGAGCAGCAATATCAAGTGCTGGGGAATCGCGAACATCATCACTGTCTGGTTTGAATGCAGCACCAAGAACTGTAATTTTCTTACCCGCAAGGTTGTCTGATAAATCTTTTCGAACTAGTTCAATAACGCGTTGCCTTGCACGTAAGTTAATCGAATCAATTTCTCGCAAGAATTCCAGTGCTTGATCGGCGCCAAGTTCTCCGGCTCGCGCCATGAATGCTCGAATATCTTTTGGTAAACACCCACCACCAAAACCAATTCCAGCTTGTAAGAAGCGACTTCCAATTCTTGGGTCGTATCCAATTGCTTTAGCGAGAACGGTTACATCACCACCGGCAGCCTCACAAACTTCAGCCATTGCATTGATGAAGGAAATTTTCGTGGCTAGAAATGAATTTGCAGCTACTTTAACTAACTCAGACGTTGGTAAATCGGCGCGAACCCATGGGGTATTTTCAGCCAAGTTGCTCTTGTAAATCTCTTTTAACTTTGCTTCAGCAGCATCGCTAACAACACCTACAACTAATCGGTTTGGGTGCAAGGTATCTTCAACTGCAAATCCTTCACGTAAGAACTCTGGATTCCAGGCCAAGTCAACGCCTGGATTAATTTTTAGTAACCGTTCGCGAAGCCGAGCCGCAGTTCCAACTGGAACGGTTGATTTTCCAACCACCAAAGAACCTGGCTTACAAATTCCAGCAACTGCATCAAGTGCGGCATCAACATATTTGAGATCAGCGGCCAAAGAACCCTCAAGTTGTGGAGTTCCTACACAGATAAAGTGAACATCGGCATCAGCTATTGCATTGAAATCAGTAGAAAAAGTTAACCGCCCAGAAGCAATTTCCTTTTGCAATAAATCTTCTAGCCCAGGTTCATAAAATGGAACTTTGCCAGCAGTTAAGAGCGTAATTTTGCTGGCATCAACATCAACGCCAATAACTTCAAACCCCAGTGATGACATGCAGGCCGCGTGGGTGGCACCCAAATATCCAGTGCCTATTACGGAAACTTTAAGCTTCATTTGCCCGATACTAGTGCGAGGTAACACTAACCTTGGAGATATGAATCAGGTTTCTGGCGGTTTGATGGGCGTATCTGTAGTTCTGCCCATTCTCAACGAGGAGCGAGACCTTAGGGAAAGTGTTTCTGCAATCTTGGCTCAGAATTACAGTGGCGCTTTTGAGGTAATCCTCGCCTTGGGGCCATCGAGTGATCGAACAAATGAAATTGCTAAAGCGTTGGCAGCAGCCGATTCTCGAGTTATTTTAGTAGATAACCCAACGGGCCGAACTGCAAATGGTTTAAATGCGGCAATTGCGAAATCAAAATTTCCAATTGTTTCGCGCATCGATGGACATGCTGAAATTTCACCTACCTATTTAACTGACGCGACAGCGCTACTTAATAGAACCGGTGCGGTAAATGTTGGCGGCATTATGGCCGCAGTGGGTAAAACTAAATTAGAGAAAGCTGTTGCGACTGCGATGCGCTCGCCACTTGGAGTTGGCTCATCTAGATTCCATGTTGGTGGTAGCGCTGGTCCTGCTGACACGGTTTATCTTGGAACCTTTCTGAAATCCGCGCTCCTTGAAGTGGGCGGATATGACGAGAGATTTACTCGAGCCCAAGACTGGGAATTAAATTTTAGATTACGTAAAAATGGTGGGGTTATCTGGTTTGATCCATCCCTAGTCGTAACTTATCGACCACGTTCAACACTGAAAGCTCTTGCTAAACAATATTTTCAATATGGCACATGGCGCCGTGCAGTTTCCCGAAGCCACAAGGGCAGCGTTAATTTGCGTTACTTAGCGCCTCCTACTGCGTTAGCAATAAACACTCTTTCATTTGTTTTAGGTTTAGTAGTTTCACCAATTTTCTTTACTCCAATTGCAGCTTATTTAGCTTTGATACTTCTAGGATCATTGATTGTAGGCAGAAGTCTCACTGAGAAATTAATTCTGCCAATAGTTCTTGTAACAATGCATATGGTGTGGGGAGCTGGTTATTTATCATCCCCAAAAGGTTTAATGGCCGAGGAAGAATGAAACGCGCACTAATGCTGGTATTTTTATTAACTTTTACTTCGATTGCTACTGCAAGTGCAGTTGTACCGAAAACATTTGTTTTTACGGGTGCTGGATATGGCCACGGAGTAGGACTAAGCCAATATGGCGCAAAAGGCCAAGCCCTTGAAGGTAAGTCTGCAACCGAAATTCTTAATTACTACTTTCCAGATGCTCAAGTAACTCCAGTTGAAGATACCGCGACGATAAGCGTAAATATTGCCCACCAAGTTCCGGCTCTTTCCTTAGTGATTCCCGCAACCGATATCGCAACAATCACTGTTGATACCGCAGTTGCAACTTCATTACCACCAGAGCCTGTCCTTAATTTTGCAATAACCGGGAAAGTAATTTCTGGTCCGGGTGGTAGTGGAAAACTATGGGTCATAAAGTGGAGTAATCCAGAATCAATAATTTCGGTAAATGTTGGTAAGAGTAAATTTCTAGTCAATCATGGTTACATTCAACTTCGAGCGGTCAGTGCCCCTGGAATTGGATTTCGAATCGAAGCAACAAATTTATTGAGATTACATGATGAATATCTTTATGGGATCGCTGAAGTTCCATCATCATGGCCAACAGCTGCACTAGAGAGCCAAGTAATTGCTTCGCGTACATATGCACTAATGCGAATGAAGTCAATAAAGAAAGCCTGCGACTGTCATGTTTATAACTCCAAATATGATCAAGCTTTTGTCGGATACTCAAAAGAAGGAGAGCCTCGTTATGGCCAGTTCTGGAAAGCTGCGGTTGACGCAACTGCAGTTGATGAAAGCCATGGATTGGCAATTACTGTGGACCAATTGCCAGTGAGCGTTTTTTTCTCATCTTCAACTGGTGGCATGACTCAAAGGTCTGTTGATGTTTGGGGGACGCAAATTCCACATCTAATTAGCGTTCCTGATCCTTGGAGTATTGATCCTGCAGTCAATAAGAATTATGCAAGCTGGACAAAGAAGGTTTCGCAGAAAGTTATGGCTAAGGCATTTGGCTTAGCTGATGTAAATCAATTGATTATTGGCGAGCGAACAGCCACTAATAGCGTTCTTAAAGTAACTGGGGTTTCAAGTGATGGAATATCAAAAACTTTGCCAGTTGGAACATTTAAATCGGCAGTTAAAATGCCATCTTCTTGGTTCCAATTACTTTGATTTAATTCCTTAGAGTTAATTTGCGTGTAGTACTGAATTCAAGCCGCCCCAGTTGCCGGTCTTAGGGAGAGCTTCTAGTGCGCCACTCTTTGAATTACGGCGGAAGAGCAAATTATTTGCCCCAGAAAGTTCACTTGCTTTAACAACTTCTCCATCTGGCAAAGTTATCTTTGATCCTGCAGTTATGTAGGTTCCAGATTCAACAACACAATCATTTCCAAGTGAAATACCTAAACCGGCATTTGCACCTAATAAACAACGCTCGCCAATTGAAATAATTTGTTTGCCGCCACCACTTAAAGTTCCCATTATTGAAGCCCCGCCACCGATGTCACTTCCATCGCCGACAACTACTCCGGCGCTTATTCGACCTTCGACCATAGATTTTCCAAGAGTTCCGGCATTGAAGTTAACGAATCCTTCATGCATAACAGTTGTGCCACTTGCCAGGTGTGCACCAAGGCGAACCCGATCCGCATCTGCAATTCGAACACCTTCTGGAACTACGTAATCAACCATTCGCGGAAACTTATCGACTGAAAAAACAGTTAGCGTTCCATGTTTTGCCCGCAGTTTTGGGCCAACAGAACTAAAGCTTGAAACCGCACATGGCCCAGCAGATGTCCAAACCACATTATTCAAAATACCGAATATGCCATCAAGGGATTGACCATGAGGCTTAACAATTCGATGTGAAAGTAAGTGCAGCCTTAGGTAGGCATCAGCAACATCTTTTGGTGGCGCATCTAAATCTATTTCGATAGCAATCTTTGACTTTGTTACCTCGCGAATCGCATCACTTCCGGTGAACTCAGAAAGGTCTGGCGCGTTGTTATCCGCGAGTTTTCCGATTCCAAGTGAATCAAACCAGACATCTAAAACCTCACCAGTACTTGCAGTGCTGGCTATTCCAACTCCAAAGGCGCTTCTCATGAGATAACGCTACCAAAACCAATCTGCTACTAGACTTCTATTATTATGCGAATAGCCGTTTATTGCTCAGCCTCGATAAGTATCGACCAAAAATATCTTGATCTAGCCTTTGATGTTGGAGTTGCGATAGCTAGTAGTGGTGCCGATTTGGTGTGGGGCGGTGGGCAGATTTCAATGATGGGTGCGGCTGCACGTGGCGCACGCGAGCGTGGTGCTAAAACTTTTGGTGTGATTCCGGAGAAACTTCTAACTGTTGAATTTGCAGATCCTGAAGCTACTGAAATGTTTACAGTTTCAGATATGCGAACTCGCAAAGCAAAAATCGAAGAGATATCAGATGCTTTCATAATGTTGCCGGGCGGAATTGGAACGCTAGAAGAATTCTTTGAAATTTGGGTAGGACGTAAGTTGGGATATCACGCAAAGCCGGTCGTCGTTTGCGATCCATATGGGACATATGAAATGTTGAAAAGTTCCCTTGATTATTTAAGTCAAGAAGAATTTATTGGTGCTGCTTCTGATGAATTGGTGGCTTGGTGCCGCGACATTCCGAGCGCAATTCGTGCGTGCAACGCGTAGCTGCGAAGTTAATTACTTATAAACTTTAAGTTAGGCGGGTAACCTTCGGTTATGGGCGCACTCTCCGAACTTCTTTCTAGTTTGCCAGAGGAAGAGCGCTTTATTCTTACGATGCATTACATCCGATCGATGTCTGCCAAGGAGATTGGCGAGGCTCTTGGGGTCCCAGAACGCGCGGTTCAAAGCGTTATCACTAGTGGGAAATCTCGTCTACTTTCCGCGTTAAATCAGGGGTAATACCGAGGAATTTCCAATTTCCTTTCGCCACCACTTTTGCGAGATACTTGTCCACTGCACTTCCCTAATTGATCCCTAATTGATCGGAGCACAACATGGCAGCCATGAAACCTCGAACTGGTGATGGGCCCATGGAAGTTACCAAGGAAGCTCGCAGTTTTGTAATGCGGATCCCACTTGAAGGCGGCGGTCGTCTAGTCGTTGAATTAAATGTAGAAGAAGCAACAAATCTTGGAAATGCATTACAGGCAGCGGTCTCACTCGTTAAGAAGTAACTAAGTTCGCTTGGGTATTGGGATTATTGGAATAAGCAAAATCATGAAACTCGCGCCGATTATCAATTGCCAGCCGTTATCAGAGCTAGATTTTTCAAAGTATGACGCGCTCGCACTTCCAATAATTAAATCTGAAGCCAATGTTTCATTGGGCAATACCAAAATTGTGAAAGCTGCAGAAAAGCACTTTAAAATTGAGATCGAAAAATTGCTCTCAAATTGGCCTGATGCCACTGGCAAGGCCGGAGAATTAATTGAAGTACCGATTGAAGTTCCAGCCAATAATATTTCGCGAATTTATTTCGTTGGAGTTGGCGATAATAATTCAGAAGATTTACGTAAAGCCGGCGCTGCGCTATCCCGCAAGGTTAAGAATTCCGGATCATCAATATTGAACGCACTTATTTCGACGAGGCAATCTGCACGAAGCCATGCAGTTGCAATAGTTCTCGCAAGTTATTCCTGGAGTCAAAAAAGCCCAGCACCGAAAGCGCCCAAGGCAGCAAAATTTACAATCGTAGGTAATTTTGAAGCTGAGTTAATAAGAGCACAATTGCTTGCAGAAGGTGTTTGGCGAGCCCGTGATTTAATCCATACTCCTTCAAACATTAAGAACCCACTTTGGATTGCAGACCAGGCCAAATCTTTCGTTGCAAAAACGAAATCTCCCGCTCTTAAGATTGAAGTTAAATCTGGCGCTGGGCTTGCAAAATTTGGGGGACTACTTGCTGTTGGAAATTCGGCACCTAAACCAGGACCAAGATTGGTTCAAGTTTCATACGAACCTAAGGGTTCAAAGAATTGGCCGCATGTAGTTTTAGTAGGAAAAGGAATCACTTTTGATACCGGTGGAGTTTCCTTGAAACGACCATACGAACACATGGTTGGAATGAAGAGCGATATGTCTGGAGCGGCGGCGGTATTAGCAACCGTTATAGCAATTGCTCAATTAGGTGTGAATGCGCCAAAGGTTCGAGTTACTGCAATATTAATGTGTGCCGAAAATGCACTTTCAAGTACTTCGCAACGGCCGTCCGATGTGATTACACATTACGGTGGAACAACTGTTGAAGTAATCAACACTGATGCCGAAGGCCGATTAGTTCTAGCCGATGGCTTGGCATATGCAGATTCCGAACTTAATCCCGATTATTTAATTGATGTTGCAACACTTACAGGTGCTGCAACTCTTGGACTCGGCAGACAATATGCCGCTATGTATACCCGCGATCTCGCATTGGCTCAGGAACTTTATGATGCCGGGCAGAGTTCTGGTGAACGGGTTTGGCATATGCCGCTTATTGATGATTACAAAGTTGCACTTGCAAGTGAAGTTGCAGATTTTAATCACACCGCGGAAAAACCAGATTTCAACGGTGGCTCTATAACGGCTGCACTCTTCTTAGAACACTTTGCTGGAAAACGAAAATGGGTGCATCTAGATATTGCAGGCCCCGCACGTTCTGAGAGTGATTCTGGAGAAAATCCAAAAGGTGGGACTGGCTTCGGAGTCAGATTGCTTACTGAGTGGTTGACTTCGCTATGAGAAATGAAACTAATGGGACCAATGGGACCAATCGCGGCGATATGTCTGCCTTCTCTGAAAATTTTCCTCACGAAGATTTCTTTATGCAGCAAGCGCGAAAGAATGGTGCAGAAGTTGGTGCACCAGATCCAACTGTCGGCGCTGGTGGATTAATAAATTTTGTAGTTGGTCTTATTTCAGCCAAATCTATCGTTGAAATTGGCACCGGTTCTGGCGTAAGTGCACTTTGGATATTTAACGACGCTCCAGTGGATGCGACACTAACTTCTATTGATTCAGAACGAGAGCATTCAGCAAGCGCCAAAGAGATTTTGGATGAGGCCGGAATTTCTGCGCAAAAATTCAGATTAATTACCGGAAATATTATAGAAGTTGTTGGAAAGTTAGCTGATTCAAATTACGACTTAATGATTGTGAGATCACCGATAGATATGGTTGATGTAGTTCAAGAGAGTTATAGATTGTTGAAGTCCAATGGCGTTCTAATAATCGACAATGTCCTTGATGGAGGCAAAGTTGCCGACCCAACTCAGCGAGATTTTGAAACCATTGCGCGCCGAGATTCAATTAAGGCGATTAAAGAGGATTCCAGATGGAGTTCAACACTTCTTCCAATTGGCGGCGGAGCACTTCTTGCTCGTAAGATTTGATTATGTTTGATCGGTCAAATAAAAGCGATGCACCTACCCCATGGTGGATTTCAGACTATAAAGTTGTAACAACTGCCGATGTAAAAAAACGTAACACTAGATCTGTAAGTTTTGGTATCGCAATAGCAATGGCGCTGATTGCTGGAGTTATTGGCAGCGTTGTCGGGCACACATCAGCATCGATAGAATCTAAAACAAATTTAGTCACCACTAAAAGCACTATCGAACGTAAACCAGATTCAATTGCTGGAATTGCAGCCCGGGTTTCGCCATCGGTCGTGTCAATTGAAGTTCGAAATGGCAGAAGTGGTGGTTCTGGATCTGGCTTCTTCCTTGATAGCACTGGCCATATTCTTACCAACAATCACGTTATTTCACTTGCCGCAACAAATGGTGCAACAATCAAAGTTAAATTGGCTAATGGTAAAGATTATGATGCAAAATTAGTTGGCCGTGATATTTCATATGATCTTGCGGTCATAAAGATTGCAGTATCAGATGCACCTGCCCTTCAACTCGGAGATAGCGACGCGGTACAAGTCGGTGACGGCGTAATTGCTATCGGTTCGCCTCTTGGTTTAACCGGGACTGTGACATCAGGAATTATTAGCGCAAAGAATCGCCCCGTAACATCTGGCGGCGGAACTAGCGAGAGTTCATTTATAAATGCAATACAGACAGATGCGGCAATAAATCCTGGCAATTCTGGTGGCCCACTTGTAGATCTATCTGGGGCAGTAGTCGGAATAAATTCAGCTATTGCAACAACTGGATCTGGTTTTGGTGGTCAGAGTGGTTCTATTGGTTTAGGTTTTGCAATTCCAATTAATCAAGCCAGAAAAACTGCAGATCAATTGATAAAAAATGGAAGTTCAACTTATCCAATAATGGGTGTATCACTTGATACTAGCTTCACCGGAGCCGGAGCCAGAATTCCGAGTGAGGCTGGATCAGTAACTGCTGGTGGCCCCGCAGACCGTGCTGGTATTAAACCAGGGGATGTCATTATCGAAATTGATGGCATAGCGATTAATTCTGCAGATGAAGCGATAATTAGCGTTCGCTCTAACAACGTTGGCGATCGAATAAAAATTAAATTCCAGCGTGAAGGTGCTACAAAAGAGGTCTCTCTCATACTTATTGCGGCTAAGTGATTGCGGCTAAGTAATTGCGGCTAAGTAATTGCCGCTAAGTAATTACAGAAAATCTGAATAGATATAGGATTCGAACATGTTCGGTATCGGTGGTGGCGAGTTCGTTGCAATTGCGCTAGTGGCTGTAGTTTTAGTGGGCCCAGATAAACTTCCACAATTTTCCACTGATTCCGCAAAATTTATTCGCAAAATGCGCGATCTAGCCCAGGGTGCAACAAAAGATTTACGCGAAAACCTTGGACCAGGTTATGAAGATTTGAAGGTAGCCGATTTACATCCCAAGACGTTCATTTCAAAACATTTAAATGAAGTATTGGCGGAACCTAAGGCCGAAATAGAAGAGCTAAAAAAATCGGCAAAGATTGATCCGGATCTCCTATGAGCAGTGATGTAATTGAAAGAATTCATAAAGCTTTAGATGGAGTTTCAGACCCAGAATTACATCGCCCACTTCCAGAACTTGGGATGGTGCAGTCGGTCGAATTTATTGATGGGGTAGCTGCAATAATTATTCTGTTAACTATTTCTGGCTGTCCAATGCGAGATCGTTTACAGAAAGATATTTCTGACTCACTAGAGCCAATTACCGAAGTTAAATCTTTGGATCTCACATTCGGCGTGATGAATGAAGAGCAACGAAATGCCGTGAAGAAACTGCTCAATGGTGGCCGGGAGAAATTTATTCCTTTTGCTCAACCAGATTCATTAACGCGCGTTATCGGTATCGCATCTGGTAAAGGCGGTGTCGGTAAATCTTCAGTAACTGCAAATCTCGCCGTCGCTGCTGCTCAGAAAGGTTTGAAAGTTGGAATTTTGGATGCTGATATTTATGGTCACTCAATCCCAAGACTTATGGGGATTGTAGGAGTTCGACCAACTGCAATTGATCAGACCTTTATTCCAGTCGAAACTTTCGGCGTAAAAGTTGTATCCATGGAGATGTTCAAACCAGAACGTTCAGATGCTGTTGCTTTCCGTGGGCCAATGTTACATAAAGTCTTAGAACAGTTGTTAAGTGATGCATATTGGGGTGATCTTGATTTACTTCTTCTGGATTTACCACCAGGAACTGGTGACATCGCAATTTCACTTGGCCAGTTATTACCGGCATCAGAAATAATTGTTGTAACAACGCCACAAATTGCTGCTGCTGAAGTATCAGAACGAGCTGGACGAATTGCGCACCAATTAAAACAACACATTATTGGAGTAATTGAAAATATGTCTGATTCTGCGTGCAATAAATGTGGTGAACCAATTGCGATATTTGGAACCGGTGGCGGTTTAGAGACTGCAAAACATTTATCTTCGCTAGTCGGCGCCGATGTTGCTCTGATCGGCCAGATTCCATTTGCCCCAGCCTTGCGTGAGGGCGGAGATATCGGTCAGCCAATTGTTATTAGTGATCCAACATGTCCAGCAAGTGAAGCTTTCGCTGCGATAGTCGAGAAAATTACCCTTCGCCCTAAGTCTCTAGTCGGCGTAAGGCTGTCGGTCTCTTAACATCGCCTAAGATTGGGCTATGAAAAAGCCACCAGTAACGAGCATTAATACGGTGGCTAAGCGGTTCGTTGGCCGAAGTGAGTTGGTCCTTCAGCGAAAGAACATCCGCGAATCTTTAGTTTCAGTTGCTGGCTTAATTGGTCGGCCAGTTAAATACCAAGGCGGAAAAGAAATTGGCCGCCTAGTTGATGTAGTGGTGCGACATGGCGGAGATTCTTATCCACCAGTTTCAGGATTAATTGTGAAAGTCGGCCAGAGTAAATCTTTTATTGATGGCGCAAGAATTGCAAAACTAACTCAGAATGAAATTCAATTATCATCTGCAAAAGTTGATCTAACTGAATTCACACGACGTGAAGGTGAATCACTTCTTGATGCAGATGTTTTAGACCATCAAATTGTTGATGTAAATGGTCTTCGAGTTGTCCGCTCATCCGATCTTTATTTAGCACCACTCGATCGCGAAATTCGAGTCGTAGGTGTAGACATCTCATTTAAAGCATTTATTCGCCGAATATTTCCTGGTGCACTTGGTCGCGGACCAATTCCAGAACATGTAATTGATTGGGCAAACGTTGCATCTCTTGCACATGGAACCGGAGTTGTCAGGTCAACTGAATCCCGTGCAGCTTTGAGCCAACTTCGCCCTGCAGACTTAGCGGATCTAATTGAAGATTTGGCGGGCCGAGAGCGAAACGCACTTATCGAATTGCTTGATCCAGATCTTGCCGCAGATGCTCTTGAAGAGATGGAAGATGACGAGTTGCAAGGTTTATTGCGCGGTCTTTCTGCTCAAAGATCTGCTGAACTTATTTCTCGAATGGAACCTGATGAAGGCGCTGAAGTTCTTCGTGATTTAGATGACGATCACCGGGAAAGTATTTTCATAGAGATGGATGTTTCGGTTGCAAAGCAACTGCGTAAGCTTGTTGAATTTGATGAAACTCTTGCTGGTGGAATCATGACATCGCATATGTTGATCACACACGAAGCGGACACAGTTGCATCCGCGCTAGCCCTTCTGGTTGAACACCGGGAGCGAGATATTTCAGATGGCGTAGTAGTCGTTGATGTCAAGGGAAAGCTTCTTGATCACATTCAAATTATTGAATTAATCGCCGCTAAGCCAAACGCCACATTGTCATCACTCATGGGCCCGCCGTATCCAACTTCAGTAAATATAAATACCAGACTCGATGAAGTTATTGACGAGTTCGCAAATAACCGTGGATCTTCAATCATTGTTGTAGATGAAAAAAATAAACCAGTTGGTCGAATTCTTGCGGATGATTTAGTGGATGCACTTGCACCAACATCTGATTCACAAGGCTTTGCTCAAGGAAGTGGTGCTCTCTAATGGCAAATAAATCAACACTCTCACCAAAGAAAATTCGGATAGCAGCACTTCTTGCGGTCATGGGTCCTGGATTAATTGCCGGACTTTCCGATAATGATCCAGCAGGTATTACAACTTATTCTGTTCTCGGTGCCGATTACGGTTACCAACTGCTCTGGGTATTAGTTGCATCCATGTTGGCACTTATTGTTCTGCATGATTTAGCAGCTCGAATTGGTGTCGTTACTCGCCAAGGAATGATTGGTTTAATTCGCCAGAAGTATGGAGCTAGAGCTGGGACCTTAAGTGCCGGCGCATTGGTAATAGCAAATATCGGAACTATGACTGCCGAGTTTGCAGGAATTGCAGCAGCCGGACAACTTTTTGGATTAAGTAAGTATGTCTCGGTACCAGTGGCAGCAATCGCAGTTTCATTCTTAGTATTACGTAACTCGTTCTCTACGATTGAAAAAGTTTTCTTTGTTATTTCTGCCGGCTTTATAGCTTACATAATCGCCGGATTCATGGCAGGGCCTGATTGGGGCGCTGCTGCCCGGGGAGTCTTAATCCCAACTATTCCATTTACGCAAGAAGCAATATTTATTGCAACTGCAACAATCGGAACAACACTTGCACCATGGGGGCTAGCATTTATTCAGTCTTATGCAGTTGATAAAAGGCTAACAAAAGATGATTTAAAACTTCTTCGAGTTGATGTTTGGACTGGTTCACTTCTTACAGGTGTTATTGGTTTTTTCGTAGTAGTAACTTGCGCAGCAACTCTAAACAAACAGGGAATTCAGATTAATGATGCGGCAGATGCGGCAAAAGCGCTAGAACCCCTAGCCGGGACAATGGCTAAAGAGCTATTTGCAATTGGTTTAATTGGAGCAGCCCTTTTAGCCGCTTCGATACTTCCACTTTCTACTGCATATTCCGTAAGTGATTTAACGGGGCGCCCAGCCGCACTCGACGATAGCCCAAAGGAAGCTCCGCTCTTCTACCTAACTTTTGGATTGATTACTGGAATCAGCGCCTTCTTAATCCTAATTCCAGGTGCACCACTAATAAAGATTCTTGTGTTAACTCAAATTATCAATGCAATTTTGCTGTTGCCGTTATTGATTTACATGTTTGGTATTTCAAAAGATGAGCAACTGATGGGCGAATTTGTAGCAACTCGAACAATGAAGACGATCTACTCGATTATTATCGCTGTAGTTGGTGTCGCTATATCTTGCATGCTCTGGTTTACGATTATTTAATGAGCAAACACGACCACACCGCAATTCCAGCGGCTAAAGATCTTGGCCTGTTATCTCTTGGCGTAATCGGAGTTGGAACATCTGGCCCAGTCATAGCAGCAAGCATCATGCCGGTTCCTTCACTAATTTTCTGGCGCAATCTTGGTGGCGCCGCCATGATGGCACCATTTGCAATCAGAAATGCAGAGTGGCGAACAAAAGAACAGCGACAAGCAATTGTGCTCTCTGCCCTAGCTGGCTTTTTCCTTGCGATGCACTTCATCTGTTTTTTCTTAGCTATGCGATACACAAGTGTTGCAACCGGAACTGCTCTGACCACTTTGCAGCCGATATTTACTGCGATTTACTTCAAATTTCGTGGTGGAATTATTCCATCACGAGCATGGACTGGAATGTTAATCGCATTTCTTTCAGTTGTGCTAATAACTGGAATTGATTTTCAAATTAGCTTTCGAAGTTTTGTTGGTGATTTACTAGCAATTCTTGGTGCGGTTCTTTCAGCTGGTTACATCCTGATTGGGTCTAAAGCACAGCAAAGACTTTCAACTTCTTCTTATACAACCGTTTGTTATCTGACATGCGCAGTGACAGGTTTAATTATTGCAATTGCAACTGGAAGTCAGTTTCTGCACTTCGATTCACGGCAATGGTGGTTAGTAGTAGCCCTTATTTTGGGTGCTCAATTCCTGGGCCACACAATGTTCAATATGACTCTTCCTCGGGTTTCGCCTGTAGTTGTTTCGCTAGTAGTTTTCTTTGAGGTCCCAGTTAGTGCAGTGATTGCTTACTTCTGGCTTGATCAGATTCCACCAGCTGCCATTATTCCTGGAATTATTGGCCTATTAATTGGTTGTGGAATTTTCGTTTCGAGAGCGAAAGCAGTACCAGTAAATGATTGATTTACATACCCATTCACTTGCGAGTGATGGAACTGATACACCAGGTGAATTGATAAACAAGGCACATGCCAGCGGAATTACGGTTTTAGGTTTAATGGATCACGACACTGTTGCTGGATGGGATGAAGCAACAATGTATTTGAGACCAGGAATGTCACTTGTCCTTGGTTCTGAAATATCCTGCCAAACTTTGGATGGCACAAGTGTTCATATGCTTGGTATGTTATTTGATCGTGATAATTCAGCACTCTCCGAAGTATTAGCCACAACTCGCGACAATCGATTAACTCGGATGAATCGCATAATTGCTCGATTAAATGAAGCAGGTTATGAAATTAGTATTGAAGATGTTTTGGCACAGCTTGCTCCAGGAGCAACTCTGGGGCGGCCACATTTAGCAGATGCTCTAATTGCGAAGAAATTAGTTGCAAGCCGCGATGAAGCATTCGCTGAACTACTTCACAATAATTCTAAATACTATATTTCGCATTATTCACCAACACCTGAGGATGCAATAAAATTAATTAAGCAAGCAGGTGGTGTCGCAGTTATTGCGCATCCGTTATCTTCGTTGCGAGGTCGAACCATAAGTATCGAGAGTTTTAAATCTATGGTCGAAGCTGGCTTGGATGGAATTGAAATTTCTCATCGAGATCAAAGTGAAGATGAGCGTGAATTATTGCGTGAGGTTGTTGCGCGATATGGCATCATTGCAACTGGTTCAAGTGACTATCACGGCAATGGAAAGCTCAATGAATTGGCGGAGTTCACTACAAAGCCAGAAGACTTTGAGGCTTTAGAAGCTAGGGCGGATGCAAGAAGGGTGGTTCGAAAATGAAAGATATTCTGCTTGTATCAGCAACAACTTTTGGAATTCAAGCATTTGTGACGCTATTTGTAATCATGGATCCACCTGGCGCAACTCCAATTTTCTTAGCCCTAGTTAAAGACCAACCGGCTCGCAAACGAATTCTTATGGCATGGCAAGGCGCGGCAGTTTCACTAATTGTTATCGTAGCCTTTGCAATTTTTGGAAAATTTATTCTTGATTATTTACATATTTCTGTTCAAGCACTTCAAGGTGCAGGCGGCTTGCTTCTTCTGCTAATCGCGCTTGAGCTATTGACTGGAAAAGATAGTTCCAGTGATAAAACTAAAGATGTAAACGTTGCGCTGGTTCCACTCGGAACCCCGCTTCTCGCTGGCCCTGGAGCAATTGTTACAACCATCGTGTTCGTGCAAAACGCCCCTACGGCTTCCATGAAATTTGCTTTAGCAGCAGCAATTGTTGCTGTTCATGTGGCAATTGGATTGACTTTAATGTTTTCAACCAAAGTTATTGGCCTAATTAAGGAATCGGGCGTTACTTTGATTGCAAGGATTGCGGGATTGCTTCTTGCAGCAATTGCAGTTGAAATGATTGTGCAATCTATTAAGGGTTTCTTTAACCTTTAACCCGAAAGTTTTAAGCTGAAGCGAAACCAACTTTTCGTTCTTCGCTCTGTCCAACTTCAACGAATGAAATTTTATTATTGGCAATAATTGTTTGACGCCCACGCATATCAGTGAGTGAAAGTGCTTTTCCTGAATCTAGCGCTGCTGTTACCGCCTCAATTACTTTTTCTGGAGTCAGATCGCATTCGATATGTAGTTCCTGTGTTGAATCTGAAATGCCGATACGGACTTCAGTGGTTGATCCAGATGAGATTTTCTTAGTTGACATGGTTTTAGTTTAATCCCTTAGTTGGATTTAGGGAATCCAGAAATTCCACGCCAGATGAGATTTGATACAAGTTCGACTGCGGTTTCGCGATCTAATTTTCCATCTCGCTCTAACCAATGTCGGGCCGATGTTTGGGCAGTTCCAATTAACCCAACCGCAAGCATCATGGAGGCTTCTTTACTTAGCCCGGTATCAAGTGAGATAACGGCGCTAAGAGCAGCTGCTGAGTCATAAGTCATGCGACTTAATCGTTCGCGAACTTGTGGTTCAACGCTCATATCACTTTCAAATAACAACCTAAATGCTTCACCTTCGCGGTTAATAAATCCGAAATATGCATCAACCGTTGCATGAACTCGAGCCGCGTTATCAGATGTTGAAGCGATGGCTTTTTGAATATCAAATACAAGTGAATCAATATGTAGATCTAGAACCGCTAAATACAGATCTAATTTAGAGGGAAAGTGTTGATAGAGAACTGGCTTACTAACTTTGGCTCGGTCTGCAATCTCATCCATCGCCGCGGAGTGGTATCCAGCCTGCGTGAATACTTCGAGTGCCGCGGCCAGAAGCTGCGCACGACGCTCATCTCTAGGTAGTCGCGGTTTGTTACCAGAGTTAGCCGTTGTCGATTCTGTGCTCATCGGGCTAATCGTAGGGTCAATTGCGCTATTAATGCGACTTTTTGCGAGAAACTTGCAATAAGAATCTAACCTTAAAACTTTCAATTTTGAATTACGAGGAATATCCACGAAAATTAGGGCGTTGTAATAACTGCCAAACCAAAATAGGCAAGACTAAAGAGATTTAAGAGAAGAGTATTTGTGTCGGCCACTTTAAAGCCACTTGTTGCAGAAGGACCAGAGCTAACCGTTGATGAAGTTCGTCGCTACAGCCGTCACCTAATAATTCCTGATGTTGGCATGAGTGGTCAACGCAGATTAATGAATGCAAAAGTTTTGTGTGTTGGCGCAGGTGGACTTGGTTCTCCAGCACTTATGTATTTGGCTGCCGCAGGCGTCGGGACTTTGGGAATAGTTGAATTTGACACCGTAGATGAATCAAATTTGCAACGTCAAATTATTCATGGTCAATCCGATATCGGTAAAAGTAAAGCGCTTAGTGCCAAAGAAGCAATCTCAGAAATTAATCCATATGTAAATGTGGTCTTGCATGAAACCAGGCTAGATGTAGATAACGTCATGGATATTTTTGCACAATACGATTTAATTGTTGATGGAACAGATAATTTTGCCACGAGATATCTTGTTAACGATGCGGCTGTTCTTCTCAAAAAACCATATGTATGGGGTTCAATCTATAGATTTGATGGCCAAGCGAGTGTCTTCTGGGCCGAACATGGTCCGTGCTACCGCTGTTTATATCCAGAGCCACCACCACCAGGAATGGTTCCAAGTTGTGCCGAGGGCGGCGTGCTGGGAGTTCTTTGTGCATCAATTGGATCAATTCAAACTACTGAAGCAATCAAATTAATTGCAGGTATTGGCGAACCACTTATTGGTGAATTAATTGTTTACGACGCTCTTGAAATGGAATATCGCAAAGTTAAAATTCGCAAAGATCCGGCCTGCCCTATTTGTAGCGATAAGCCATCACAAACTGAATTACTTCCAGATTATGAATCTTTCTGCGGCATGCTTTCAGATGGCGCGGCTGAAGCCGCAGCTGGTTCCACAATTGCCGTTACTGAACTTAAAGCGAAGATGGATAGCGGCGAGAAATTTATGCTGATCGATGTTCGCGAGCCCGGCGAATTTGAGATTGTGCGGATTCCTGGTTCGGTCTTAATACCGAAGCAAGAGTTCTTAAATGGATCCGCGCTTGAAAAGTTGCCACAAGATATTCCAATTATTCTGCACTGTAAATCTGGAATTCGCTCAGCTGAATGTTTAGCTGTCCTAAAGCAGGCTGGCTTTGCTGATGCAACACATGTATCCGGTGGGGTAGTGGCTTGGGTAAAACAAATTGATCCTGCGCTACCAATTTACTAAAAGTTAGGTTTACCAATGTCTGATCGCTCATTGCTACTTGTTCATGCTCATCCTGATGATGAAACCATTAACAACGGGGCAACCATGGCTAAATATGTGAGCGAAGGCGTTCGAGTAACTCTCGTAACCTGCACCAGAGGCGAAGAAGGCGAAGTATTAATTCCAGAACTTACAGATTTGGCTAGTTCAAAGAGTGATCAACTTGGAAAACATCGCGAAGTGGAATTAGCAGATGCAATGGCAGCACTCGGTGTAAAAGATTTTAGATTCTTGGGTGCCCCAGAACGTAAATGGCGAGATAGTGGAATGATGGGAACCGAACCAAATAATCGAAGTGATGTTTTTTGGCAGGCCGGTTTAGATGATGCGGCAAGTTATTTAGTTCAAATCATTCGGGAAGTGAAACCACAAGTTTTAGTTACATATGATGAGTTTGGTGGATATGGCCATCCTGATCACATTCAAGCGCATCGAGTTGCGATGCGAGCAGCTGAATTAGCTAGTGATTCTAATTTTGGAATCGGTACACCATGGGAAATTTCAAAGATTTATTGGAACACAATGCCAAGATCAGTAATTCAAGCAGGTATCGACAAGATGAAAGAAATTGGTTCAGACTTCTTCGGGGCAGAAAGCGCAGATGATTTACCTTTTGCAAAGCCTGACGAACTCGTTACAACGCTGATAGATGGCACAGAATTCATTGATGCCAAGATGAAAGCGATGGCGGCTCATCCAACGCAGATTGAATTAGATGGACCATTCTTTGCGTTATCAAACAATTTAGGTAATCAAGTGTGGGGCCATGAGTATTACACCTTAGTAAAGGGCGGCAAGAGTAAAAACGTCGATTCAATGGGGCGCGAGGCCGATCTCTTTGCTTAATGGAAATTTGCTTAATGCAATAGGAGCCTTAATTTTTGGTGCTGTAGTCGGTTTGATTGGTGTCTTACTTCATAATTCATATCAACCGGTTGGTATTTTACTTGCGCTTATAACTACCGCAGTTGGTGTAAATTTTGCTGGGCAATTGTTTGGTGCTCGCAAATACAAATTAATTGCTGCAATCGCTTGGTTAGCAGTTGCGCTTCGAGCAGGAACTTATGGATTAAGTAATGAAATTTTAATTATCTCCAACCTTTATGGAAATATCTTCTTACTTGGTGGCGTTCTTTTTGCAACCATAGCCGCTATAAAGAAGAGCTAAATCCATTCCCAATCTTGCCCAGTAGAAGAATCTTTAATTGAAATCCCCAGTTTTAATAACTGATTTCGCAACTCATCACTCCGACCAAAATCTTTTGCCGCGCGAGCCAAACTTCTTTTTTCGAGTAGGTCTAAAATTTCCGGTGTTGCCTCGGCCTTAGCCTTTGGTTCTCTTGCTAATTCCAAGCCATAAATTGCATCTAAGGAATTGAAACAAGCGGCTTTAGTAGCACCTGACACGAGGTCATCCTTCTCAAGTTTTCGAAGTTTTTGAAGCGCGCGCGGGGTATCTAAATCTTGTTTAATATCCGCAAGACTGCCTTCGCAAAAATCACTAACAAATTTATTATCTATTTCGCCTTCATCTTGCCATTGCAACATTTTCTTGCGCCATCGCTCCAGAGTTGCATCAGCAGCTCGTAAAGATCCCCAAGTTAAATCCATCTGGCTTCGATAACGGTTTTCCAGTAGGGAGAGTCGCAGTGCTAGAGGATCTAAACCTTTAGCGATTACATCATCCAATAAAACAACATTGCCCGCGCTCTTAGACATCTTTCGGCCTTCGAATAACAGATGCTCGCCATGCACCCAATTTTCAACTACTTCATAACCAACTGCAGAATTCGACTGCGCTCTTTCGTTTTCGTGGTGTGGAAAGCGTAAATCTATTCCACCCAAATGCAGGTCAACATTTCCTTCTAAAAAGTGCAGAGACATGGCAGAACATTCAATATGCCAACCCGGAAAACCTGGACCCCAAGGCGAATCCCAAATCATTTCAGTTCGGTTTGCTGCCGCCTTCCAAAGCGCCCAATCAGCGTGGAACTTCTTTGCACCATCTTCAACTTGTTCATGACGATAACCTGGTTTTAGGGATTCCAATTTATTTCCAGAAATTTCGCCATAAGACGGAAACGCAGTTGCTGAGAAATAGACGCATCCATCACTTCCAACATAAGCATGGTCGGATGCAATTAATTCAGCGATAAGTTTCAGCATTAAATCAATAGTTTCACTCGCTTTTGGATATGAATTTGCCGGAATCACATTTAATCTGGCGAGATCAAAATGAAAATTAGCTTCATATTTTTTTGCAATTTCAAATGGGTCGATTGCTTCCACTTTGGATTGTGCGAGCAACTTATCTTCACCTATCTCATTTCCAACTAGGTCTTCGGCCATGTGACCGACATCAGTAATATTTTGAATTAAATTAGATTCAAATCCGGCAAAAGTAAGAGTTCGCTTTATCAAATCACCAAGTAAAAAAGTTCGTAGATTTCCAACATGGGCATCCCGATATACAGTAGGACCACAACAGTAAATGCTTACTTCAAAGCCATTCTTTGCAAATACCTCTTTTAGATCGCGCTCTTTAGTATCAAAGATAAACAGGCCAGTTCTCATTTTTCAGGAACCACTTTCCATATCGCAACCAAATTGTGATCAAATTTTGTGAGGGAGCCATCCTTCTTGCGAACAGCATCAATTTCTTCTAGCGTTCCAAGTAAATCTCGGAAGCCACCATCTGGCTCATGCAGTCGAATTGAAACGCGCTTTCCAATCTCAGTTAGCGAAGGAGTGGGATTTCCCATATTAATTACTGCTCCTTTTTCTGATTTATCTGAATTCGAGACCTACGAAATTGCTGGTATTCGCTATTGTATGGGGATTGGATTAGATGGAAAGGTATCAAATTGACTTACATAATTGCAGAACCGTGTGTAGACGTTAAGGATAAATCCTGTATCGAGGAATGTCCTGTTGATTGCATTTACGAAGGTGGCCGGATGCTTTATATCCAACCTGATGAATGTGTTGATTGCGGTGCTTGCGAACCTGTCTGTCCAGTTGAAGCAATCTATTACGAGGACGATATCCCTTCGGCGTGGAAAGAATTTGGAAAAGCTAATAGCGAATTTTTCGTAGAGATTGGTTCACCTGGTGGTGCTGCCAAAGTTGGCGCATCCGGAACTGATCACTCGCTAGTAAAAGCGCTTCCACCTAAAGCTGAGTAGTTAGAACTCTGAAGCTTCCAGATTTTCCTTGGGATGCGTTGGCACCATTTGGTGCACGCGCTAGGGAACACACTGGGGGAATAATTGATTTATCGCAGGGAACACCGGTTGATGCAACTCCTTCATTTATACAGCAATCTTTAAAAGAATCGGCAAATTCCCCAAGTTACCCAGTAACAATTGGAACACCAGAACTTCGAATTGCCATGCGAAATTGGGCAACAAATGTTCTTGGCGCAACTGGAGAATTTGATGTTCTACCCACGATTGGTTCCAAAGAGCTAGTTGCTTGGCTGCCATCAATCCTTCGCGCGAAAACTGTTTTGTATCCTAAGGTTGCATACCCAACATATTTAGTTGGATCCATTATTCATCAAACTGAAAGTATTGCAGTCGAAATTGATGCTGCAACTTGGCCGAAGAGCGATTTGGCTTGGATTAATTCGCCATCGAACCCAACAGGACGCGTGCATAGTGAATCAGAATTAGAAGAAGTAATTGCGTATGCAAGAACTAATAATTCGATTGTTGCGAGTGATGAGTGCTACATAAGTTTTCCGGCAACTGGCCCAGCTCCAGTATCAATTCTTAAGTTAGCGGGTGGAAATAACAAGAATTTATTGGCAGTACATTCAATGTCTAAGCGATCCAATTTGGCGGGTTATCGCGCTGGATTAATTGTCGGTGATCCAGATGTAATTGCTGAAATTCGTGAAGTTAGAAAACATGCGGGAATGATGGTTCCGTTACCAATCCAAAAAGCTATGACAGCAGCACTTGGAGATGAAGTGCATGTTGCCGAACAGGCAAAGCGATACGCAGCTCGTCGTGAAGTATTAAGCGCGACACTTATAGCAGCCGGATTTACGATTGATTTTTCTAACGCAGGTCTATATATCTGGTGCACACGTGGTGAAGATTCCTGGGATTCAGTTTCTTGGCTAGCAGAGATCGGAATCCTTGCTACTCCAGGAATTTTCTACGGCCAAGCCGGAGCAAAACACATTCGCATCGCCATGACGGCTACCGATGCTCAAATAGCAGATGCGGCATCTCGAATTATGAATAATCTATAAATGACCACTGAATTAGAAGAAGCGCTAAAAGGTGCCCACCGTTTAATTGCAGATCCTTCAAAGCTAGTGCGCATAGTTCTATCAGGCCGTCGCAGAAATATGACAGTGCCCTTCGAGCGCATTGATATTCGACCAGTCTTAATTAAAGGTGAAATCACGCTGCAAGTTGCGCAGAACGATGGCCGAATTACGACCACTAAAAATGTTGAAGTAAAGAGTTTTGATGCAAATTCATATCTAGAAATGGGTTATGCCAATATTTTGGTAGAACACATAGAAGGCGCACTTACGATTCGCATTACAAAGAAAGGTGAAGCCCAAGTTCATGAAGAGAAGGGCACACGCGAACAGAACCTTGAACACGACCGCAAGAAAAGTAGATTGCTCGATGCTTCCGACCCATTCTTAATCGAAGTTGGGATTTCAGATGCCCAAGGCCGAGTAAAGCCAACTAAGGTCGATAAATATCTTCAAGTGGAAGAGTTTCTACGGTTGCTAGTTCCAACACTGAATTCAGCAATCGAAGCCAAACAGATTGCCAATCCAACTGTCGATAAGCCCTTAGTGATTGCAGATCTGGGTTGCGGAAATGCATACTTAACATTCGCGGTTCACCAATATTTGAAAAGCATAGGTATGCCAGTGCATGTTATAGGTATTGACATAAAACCAGAATCTTTGAAGCGCAATAATGAAATAGTAAAGAAACTGAAGATCGAAAAAACTATTGAGTTTAAGGCTGAAGCAATCGGACAAACATCCCTGCAAACTTGCGATGTCGCAATTGCCCTTCATGCTTGCGACACAGCTACCGATGACGCAATTGCTTGGGCAGTGAACGCCGCTGCTAAGTTGTTACTAATCGCACCATGTTGCCAGCACGATTTACAAACTCAGATGAGCCAAGTTCCAGAACCTTGGAATCTTCTTACTAAACACGGATTGATGAAAGAACGCTTGGGAGATCTGATGACAGATGCCCTTCGGGCTCAGATTCTAAAATTGGTTGGTTATCGAAGTGAAGTAATTGAATTTATTGGCGGCGAACACACTCCGAGAAATATCATGATTCGCGCTGTTCTCACTCATGCCAAGGCCGACCCCAAAGAACTTGAAAATTACAAGAAAATGTTAAGTGATTGGCAGATTGATCCGGCGTTAGCCAGCAGACTTAACATATTCAAGTAAGGCGTTACGTTCCTCATCTATTTCAGATACATAGGATTTAACAACGTCACCAATTGAAATTATTGAAATCAAGACTCCAGAATCATCAACAACAGGAACGTGGCGAATCTTTTTCTCTGTCATAAGCGCCATCAATTGAGCAATAGTTGAATCTTTCTTACAGGTCATAACAGTCACAGTCATAATGTCTCGGACATGAATCTTTTCGATTTCATGCATATGCAACGGCAAGGCCTGCACTATGTCACGCTCTGAAACAATCCCAAGGATATTTTTTCCATCCGAGGAAACTACAAGTGCACCAATCTTTAAATCTGCAAGAGATTGACTTAATTCTTTAATTGTGGCATCAGGGGCAATAATTTGCACTTGCTTCCCAGAAAGTAAACTTGAAACTTGCATGGCAGCCTCCTAAGTAAGAGTTGCCATGATGATTGCCCTAAAAACTACTAATTTCAATAGATTGAAGAAGTTATTTATTTGATTACAGTGTTATACATGCGGGATAGTGAGAACTCATGATGAAGCCCGCGCTCCGCTTTGGTGATTTGCCCATTCGCTACCGCCAAGATTAGATCAAATAGTTCGCCTCCGACCTCTGCAAGAGTCTTAACACCTTCAGCAATAGTCCCGGCGTTCAAATCAATTAAATCGGGAATTGCGGTTGCCATGGTGGTATTTGTTGCAACTTTTATCGTAGGCATAATTGCGGAGCCGGTTGGAGTGCCACGTCCTGTAGTAAATACAACAATATTTATTCCAGCCGCTGCAAAGCCAGTTAGCTGCTCGGTGTCATGCCCAGGTGTGTCCATAAAATAAAGACCAGATTTTGGAACTTGGTCTGCATATTCAAGAACTCCAGAAAATTGTGCGTTGCCAGCTTTCTTTGCTGCGCCTAATGATTTCTCTTCTAAGGTAGTTAGTCCGCCCTCAATATTTCCACGTGATGGTTGCGCCCCGCGCATATCAATTCCTTCATAGTTAATTGATCGCTCATACCTAGCAACGGTCTCGATTATTTGGGCACCAATTTCAGGAGTTATTGCGCGCGCTGCCAATAAATGTTCGGCACCAAGAATTTCGGTTGTCTCACCCAACACAGATGCACTGCCAAGTTCAACCAATCGATCACTTGCAACACCAAGTGCAGGATTTGCAGTTATTCCAGAGAGTGCATCAGAGCCGCCACATTCTTGGCCAAGTGCAATTGCACTCCATGGTGCGCTAATACGAGTCTGGGCTTTTACCTCTTTTAACAATGAATTCGCGATCTTTAGGCCGGCGTCAGCAATTTTGCCCATGGAACCAAGTTCTGCGACATTTAAAACCTCGGCTTTATTTGCGCCTAATTTCTTAGCCGTATCAATTATTAATAATTCACCAGGTGTTCCAATTGTTATGAAAACAGTCGCATAATTATTTGGGTTCGCTGCAAATCCAGAAAAGGTTTTAATAATTCGATCGAAATCGGCATCAACCTCGCCCGACCAATCGTGACTAACTGCGACAGCACCATCTGACTCTTCCGCAATTTTTCTTGCAGTAGCTGAAAGCGCAGAGTGCAATGGCAGAATCAAAACGTGATTGCGTAGCCCCCATCGCCCATCAGTCCGCGCAAATGCGGTTAATTGATTAGACACTTCGCACCTCGCGTCCGGCAATGATCTCGCCAGCGCCAATAGCTTCTACTTTCGTTAGTTCACCATTGATGACTGAATATATTTTCTCCATAATTTCTTCGCTAGTTGCACCAGCGCTTAAATCAAAATCATCAGAAAGCGCAAGATGTAGTGGTGAATTACTTGCGACATTAATTGTTGGTATCAAAGGAAAACCTGATGCAGGTTGATTCCCATCTGGGAAGGAGAGAATTACATGGACTCCTGCCTCCATCAAATCCGAGAAGTTTAGTCCAGAATTCTTATGTGATGCAGCAACTGTTATATCAACACCAACTTCAGTAAGTGCTGCAACAATTTCATCTACTTTTAACTCATCATTTGAAAGATCTATTCCTAGGTGCAGTCTTGGAAGGACAACCGGTGTTGGCTGGTAGAAAGCCTGTAACGCCTTTGCGGCAGCGACGCCAGTGTTAACGGTTCCTTGAACGCCCCCACTTTCTTGGGTTACCAAATAATTAGTTGATTTATTCTTAGCAAGTAATTTGTCTGCTAATTCATTTCCTTGAATAGTTTCACAACCAAGTCCAACAACTAGAGTTGAACTAACATTTGGGTGATTTGCTAACGCAGCAAAATATTCAGTTATACGTCCAACATCGTTACCGATAAACCCACACCCGTGTTGGTGAGCAAAAGTAATTGCACCAATTTCCTTGGCTATTCGGCTAGATACCCGGGTTGAACAAACTACTGAGGGGAGAATCAATTGATGATCTCGAACTCCAATGCCACGATTACCGTGATCAAAACCCTTCATGCTCATTTCACTTGCTCCGTAGAGAGTCGATCCCCAAGAACATTATGAGTATGGACATGTTCGCCAATTTTAATATCTGAAGTTGCATGGCCCATGCGTTCGCCATATTTAATAATTCCTTCATCTTTCGCAATCGCACTAGTGGCTACTTTGTGGCCGCGAGGAATTCGATTTTGAATAGTGAGATTTAGCCCATCTTGTCCGATAACTTCGCCGATTTCCATATCGACAAGGCACACGGCGATATTGTCACTCTCGCTTAGAACCAAGATTTTGCGATTATTTAACATGAGGAATGGAAGCATATCTCTTGCTAAAACAGATGTGTAGTATTTCTCTATGGGTCAATTAAAAGTAAAACGCCGATTTCCCGGGGTAAAAGAGTTGGCCGGATTAATGCGATTTCGCAAGCCGATTTTCAATGGTCGGAAACGTCGATTAACACGTGCTCTAACTATTTATGACTTACGAGATATTGCAAAGCGTCGAACACCACAGGCACCATTTGATTACACCGATGGTGGCGCAGATTCGGAATCAAGTTTGACTCGAGCTCGCTTGACATTTGAAAGAGTGGAATTCCAACCAAGAATTCTTCGTGATGTTTCAGTAGTTGATACCTCAGTTGTAATGCTCGGGAAAAAAACGTCGATGCCGATTGGAATTGCACCGACTGGTTTCACACGAATGATGCAGACCGAAGGCGAATACGCCGGTGCAACCGCAGCCCGCGATGCCGGAATCCCTTACACACTTTCAACTATGGGAACTCGCTCCATCGAAGATGTTGCAAGAATCGCACCCGATGGCCGAAATTGGTTCCAGTTATATATGTGGAAAGACCGTGATCGTTCAATGGCGTTAGTTGATCGTGCCAAAGCTGCCGGTTTTGATACTTTGGTTTTAACAGTGGATGTTCCGGTTGCTGGTGCAAGACTTCGAGATGTTAGAAATGGAATGACAATTCCACCATCACTAACTTCAAAGACAATTTTAAATGCGCTTCCTAGACCGGCTTGGTGGCTAAATTTCTTAACAACTGATCCATTGAAATTTGCCTCACTTGATAGCTGGAAGGGCACAGTTGCCGAACTTCTCGATTCAATGTTTGATCCAACAGTTACCTTTGAAGATTTAAAGTGGATTCGCAAGCAATGGGATGGAAATCTCCTGGTAAAAGGTATTCAAAATGTTGAAGATGCAGTGCTTGCACAAAAGGCTGGCGCAGATGCCATCTCACTTTCAAATCATGGTGGTCGACAACTAGATCGCGCCCCAGTGCCGTATCTATTGATTCCAGAAGCCCGCAAAGCACTTGGTAAGAAGTTTGAAATTCACACGGACACGGGAATCATGCATGGTGCAGATGTTGTGGCTTGCATTGCTGCTGGCGCTAATTTCACTTGGATTGGCCGCGCATATTTATATGGACTAATGGCTGGCGGTAAAGAAGGCGTCGATCGCAGTTTAGAAATTCTGCGTACGCAAATGGTTCGCACTATGAAACTACTTGGCGTTTGTTCACTTGAAGAGTTAAATCCTTCACATGTTAAGTTGATTAACAACTAATTATGAAGGCAGCAGTAATAACTGGCATCGGTAAAGTTGCTATCGAAAATGTGCCAGACCCAACACCAGGGGAACGCGATGTAATTGTTAAAGTTGCCAGCGTTGGAATTTGTGGAACTGACTTACATATTCTTGAAGGTGAATTTGCTCCAACCCTCCCAATTATTCCTGGACATGAAATGGCTGGAAAAGTTGTAGCAGTTGGTAAGGGTGTAAAAGAGATAAAGATTGGCGATTTAGTTGCTGTAGATCCATCGCTACATTGCGGTGAATGTTTTTACTGCCGTAGAGCTCGTGGAAATCTCTGTGAAAATTGGAATGCTCTTGGTGTTTCCTATCCTGGCGCTGCCGCCGAATTTTTAAAGACTCCAGTAAAAAATTGTCACATCTTGCCTAAAGGTGTCGATGTCTTTGAAGCAGCACTAATCGAACCGCTCTCATGCGCAATTCGTGGATATGACGTCTTGCCTCGGGTTCCAGGCTCGCATTATTTGATTTATGGCTCTGGAACTATGGGTTTAATGATGGCCGAACTTGCAAAGCGCAATGGTGCAGCAAGTGTTTCCATCGTAGATATAAATGAAGCAAAGCTAGAAACAGCAAGAATTCTTGGCATCGATTACGCAACTTCAGATGTAAAAACTTTGAACCAACCTCGTGGTTGGGATGTCGTAATTGATTGCACCGGAGTCGCAAAGGCAATCCAGGAAGCCCTTTCACATGTGATGCCTGGTGGAACTTTCTTACAATTTGGGGTCGCAAATGAGAAGGCCAAAGTAGAAATCGAACCTTTCTGGATATATAACAAGGAAATCACGATTGCCGGCTCTATGGCCGTTCTTCACACCTTTGATCGAGCCGTTGATTTGTTCAGTTCTGGAGTTTTAAATCCCAAAGTAATGATTAGCGACCGCTTTGCTTTAGATGATTATGAAGCAGCGCTGACTGCATTCAAGTCAGGCAAGGGAAGAAAAATAATAATCACGCCAAACGGCAATTCAATCTAGATGAAAGCGGTAGTTCTATCTGCAGTAAATAAGCTTGCAATTGCAGAAGTTGAAAAACCAAAGCTTGGTACCAAGGAATGTTTAATAAAAGTTTTAGCCTGTGGAATTTGCGGAACCGATAGACACATTTATCACGGTGAATATCCGTCTGCTAAGCCAGTTATTTTGGGGCACGAATTTGGTGGAGTAATCGAAGAAGTGGGTCCAAGTTCAAAATTCAAAGTTGGCCAAGTTGTAAGCGTTGATCCAAATATTGTTTGTGGTACCTGTCCAGATTGTGTTGCTGGGCGCACCGCGTTCTGTCCAGACCTAACTGCTCTTGGTGTAAATATAAATGGCGGTCTTGCAGAATATGTCTTGACTCCTGATTCACAAATCTATCCCGTCAAAGGTGATTTAAATCCACTGCACTTAGCATTCATAGAACCCCTTGCATGTTCAATTCGAGGTTTGGATTTAGCAAATCTTAAAAGTGGTGAAAAAGTTGCAGTGTTGGGTGGCGGGGTAATTGGACTTCTCGTAGTTCAACTCGCAAAGCTTGCTGGCGCTTCGGAAATTGTTTTAATCACAAGACAGAAATTTCGCCGAGATGTTGCGCTAAAAATAGGTGCAACTAGAGTGATTGATCCAAATAGTGAAGATGTAAATACAGCAGTAACAAATATGGATGTAGTTTTCGAATGTGCTGGTGCCATCGAAACCTTCAAACAAGCCCAGAAAATTTCAAGGCGTGGTGGCTCTGTAATTGTCCTTGGCCTGACCGCATCAGATGCAACCCTTGAAGTAAATCCCTTTAATATTGTAGTTAATGAGCTCCGAATTCAAGGTTCATTTTTGAATCCGCTTACTCAGGGCAGAGCTGCAGAATTGGTTGAGAGTGGGAAATTAAATCTAGATATTTTGATCTCGAAGGTTATCGATTTGGCTGGTGTTCAAGCAATCTTGGATGCGCCGCCGGCTGAAGGCGATATCAAATACATAGCTTGTCCATAAATAAAATACTGGGATAGGATTCGAAAATGGAAAAATTACGTTGGGGATTTATCGGTGCTGGTGGAATTGCAAAGCGGGCGTTATTTCCTGCGATATCAAAATCTAATGTTGGCGAAATCTACGCTGTTGCATCACGCGATAAGACTAAAGCCCTAACAATCTCACCAAATGGAATTGTTTATACCAGCTATGACGAACTATTAGCTGACCCAAAAGTTGAAGCGGTCTATATTTCGCTTCCAAACTCACTTCACCTGCCTTTGGCAATTAAAGCAATGCGCGCCGGAAAGCATGTTCTTTGCGAGAAGCCACTTGGTATGAATGCTGCTGAAGTTGAAGAAGCAATTGCAGTATCAAAAGAGACTGATCGTATTTTTGTTGAAGCAAGTTGGAATCGCTGGCATCCACGCAGTCAACGAATTAGAGAAATTGTTGCTTCAGGTGAACTCGGCAAAATTACTCGCATTAGAACTTGTTTCACATATGACGGTCTTGATGAAGAAAATATCCGACTTGATCCAAAACTTGGTGGCGGAATTCTTTACGACCTCGGACCTTATTCAACCGTTGCGCCACTTTGGGCAATGGACTTCGCTGAAATTTCAGATCTAGATGTCCAAGTTATTTGGCATAAAGGTGGGACCGACGAAACTACTCGTGCTAATTTCACTATTGGTGGTGCAAAAGCGGAAACAATTGCGTCTGACAACATTCAAGTAACACATTGGTTCATTATTGAAGGCACAAAGGGCGAACTTCGCACTGGTGGAAGCGATTCATTCAATTCACATAACAACCCAAGCACGCTCGAAATAACCGTAGACGGTAAGGCTCGAATCGAACGTTTTGAAGCTTGCGATCCATATCAATTAATGTCTGATGCATTCGCCCGCGTAGTTCGTGGCGGAAACGATTGGTTGATGCCGATGGAACAGTCACTTAAATTCGCTAAGTTCTTCGATGCCATCTTTGCAAAGATGGGCCGTCCTTAATTATTTAAGTAGGGCAACCTTGGGTCGATATCTTTCTCGTTCCAAGTTTTACGTATCCAACCTTGTGCTGGGTCATCTGTAATATTCCAAGATCGATCTGGATCTGGCCCAGCCATAACATTCATAAAATAAAGATCGTAACCAGGTTGTGCCATAACCGGACCATGCCAGCCATGCGGAACAAGAATTACTTCGCCGCTTCTAACTTCGGTTGTTAATTCAAATTCGCGTTCATCAGATGCGCGTCCTTGGAAGAAACCAACTGGATCTGCGCTCTCTTGGGCTGGCAAGTTTTTGCTAACAGCCGCTTCGAAATAATAAATCTCTTCTAAGTTTGATTCAACGCCAGGAATATATGTGTCATGTTTATGTGCGGGGGAGCCAGACCAATTTCCGGCGGGGACAATAATTTCAACAACAATTAAGCGATCAGCTGCAAGTTCGGAAGGATCACCAAAATTATGTACTTGGCGAGATGCTGGACCAGCACCACGACTCAATACTGGAACGCTCTTAGCTGGAATGTATTTATCAGGAAAAGAATTTTTTGCTGGTGCTTCGGCAATAATGAAGCGGCCTGAACCAGATACCTTTATTGAAGTGTCGATTGAAAGATAGAGGACATCTGTTGGGCCACTAAAAACTGTTATGCGCCCCGCTAATTTCTGGTTCTTACTTTCGCCATTAACAACATAATCAACAACGATGCCTTCGCCTTCAAGTGGCCAAATAAGGCGTTCAACTTTGTCGGCTGCGATCTCTAAAGATTTACCAGGTGAAAGTGTGGCGACTCTTGTGCCAGTGTGTTTCCAGCCAGGAAGTTTGTCGTTAACGATTACATCCCAATCACCATTGGCCAGCTCGCCCTTTTTGTAGAAGAAGCGGGGTTTAGTCATGGGGATATTCTCTCTTGATTCAATTCGAAAATGCGGCTATTGTTTTGGAACGGTCCAATCCTAACAGTGGAGCGCGACTAAAAACTAGAGGAATTGGATTAAAAACAATGGCCAAGATTGCGGTGACCGGATCCAACGGATTCGTTGGTGGCAATATCGCAAATATCTTGCTTGCTGCGGGCCATGAAGTTATTGGATTAGTACGCAGCCAACCAGAGAAGCCATTGCCTTGGAAAACAACAATCACAGATTTATCAAGCGCTACTTCAATCGTGGAAGCAACAAAAAGTTGCACTGCAATTGTTCATAGCGGAATCGCAAATGATTTCAACAAGCTTCAACAAAATCGGGAGTATGCCTACGACTCTTTTGTTGGTCTAACTCAACGAGTAACACATGCGGCCAATAAAAATGGCGCACAGATTGTTTATATTTCAACAGGTTGGGTTATGGATGGCGCTGGGCACATGGCGCTAGAGAGCGATACTGGAAATCCAGTAAATTTCTACGGCGTCTTAAAATCTTTGGGCGAACAAGTGATTCGCGATCTTGCACCTGATACCGGCGTGATTGCAAGAGTTGATGGCGTTATGGGAATTCACCAAACTTTGGAAGTTGGACCAAGAACTCAGGATGTTGGTTTTGGATATTTTGCTTCAGCCCTAGTTGCAGATTTAAAATCCGGGAAAACATTTACGGTATTTGGCGGTGACCTGGTAAATAAAGTTACTGCGCCATCTCTTGCTTCAGAAATTGGGGCTCAAGTGGAAAGAATTATTGCTCGCAAGGTTCATGGAACTTTTCACCTTGTTGGCGATGATGCAATTAATCGAATGGATTATGCTCGCTTAATCTGCGAAATTTTTGAACTAGATAAAACCTTACTTCGTGAAGCTGCACCATCTATTGAAGATCAATTCCCAGGACAAGTTCCTGTGGATACTTCGCTTTCAAATCTTGCAACAAAGAAAGCACTTGGTATTGGGCCAACGTCACTTCGTGATTTGTTAATCGCCTTGAAAACTGAAATTGATACTGGAAAAATTACCGCCATTACTAAGCCAGAGGTTCTCGTATGACCCCAACAACAAGAACAAAGCGTCCAACAATTAGAGATGTGGCAGCAAAGGCTGGAGTTTCTAAATCATTGGTTTCACTTGTTTTTTCAGCACCACAAACGGTCAGTAGTTACCGTAAAGATTTAGTTTTGAAGGCTGCGGAAGAACTTGGATTTTCCCCTAACTTTTTAGCGCGTTCATTGGCTGCAGAAACCGGAACGTTTATTGGCATCTTGGTGGCTGACTTACATAACCCACTTTTTGCACAAATTGTTGATCAAGTTCGCGTAGCTCTTGAAGCCGAGGGCGAATACAGCTTTATGACTTCTGCAATGCTGCTCAATTCGCAAGGCGAACAAATTCTTGATTCCAGAACCGTCAGCGCACTGATTGATCTGCGTCCTAAGAGTGTTTTAGTAGTTGGATCAATCCCACAGATGCACCAACTTTCAGCTCTACCTGCAAGTGTTCCAATAGTTGTAGCCAGTGCTGTTCCTGAAGGGCTACCACGTGCAACAACAGTTCGCTGTAATGATGAAACCGGAATGCGATTGTTAATTGAACATTTGATTGAGAGCGGACACCAAAGAATTTCTCATATCTCGGTTGAAACTGGTGCAGTAGCCAAGAGTCGAAGTGATGCATATAAATCAGTTATGACCGAAAAAGGTCTAGCAAAGTTTATTCAAATTCAAATGGCCAGTGCTCCGACCGAAGCCTCAGGTTCAGAAGCCGCAACTATTTTAAGTGCTACAAAACTTGCTCCAACAGCAATCACTACTTACAACGATTTATTGGCAATTGGTGCGCAAGGTGCAACTGATGGCGACATTGCCATTGTTGGATACGACAACACCTTCTTGGCGAACCTGCGACAAATATCCTTAACCTCTATCGATCCAGCAAATGATGAAATAGCGCTCAAGGCGGCCGAGCTATTGCTTAATAAATCTGACGAAATAACAAGTAAGGGTAAAGTTTTTCTCTTAGAACCAAAGTTAGTTATACGAAATTCTTCTAAATCGTTATTGAAGGTGCGTTGATATGCAACTTGAAAACATAGTTTCTCCATTTGATGGCTCGGTTGTTGGACAAGTTCCAGTAACTAAGCTCTCAGATATCGATAGTGTTATTGCAAAATCAGTTAAAGCCGCAGATTTATGGCGCCACACTCCCGCACATGTTCGCAGCGCAGTTCTACTTAAAGCTGCAGCCTTGGCGGATGAACGAAGTGAAGAAATTGCTCAGATTATTTCAAGTGAAAATGGCAAGAGTTTGTTGGAGGCTAGAGGTGAAGCCTCAAGATCAGGTGAAATTATCCGCCTTGCAGCATTTGAGGGTTCACAACTTTATGGTTCAACACTTCCGCTAGATGCAAACAAGGGAACCGGACTTGAAAAACTTGGTTTCACTCTGCGCCAGCCAGTCGGTGTTGTTGTGGCAATCAGCCCATTTAATTATCCAGCGCTGTTGGTGTTACACAAGATTGCACCGGCTCTAGCTGTTGGAAATTCCGTGATTCTTAAGCCAGCTAGAACAACGCCGCTCACTGCAATCGCACTAGCAAAATGTTTTACAGATGCGGGTCTGCCTGAAGGAGTTCTGCAGGTTGTTCATGGCTCTGGTTCAGAACTTGGTAATGGACTTGTTACAGATTCTAGAGTTCGTAAAATATCTTTTACAGGCTCAACAGCTACTGGAACCCATATTTCTAGCGTTGCTGGAATCAAAAAACTCTCACTCGAATTGGGCTCTTCATGTCCGGTTGTAGTTTTAGATGACGCCGATATTGATTATGCGACAGATGCAATTGCCCTGGGTGGTTATATAAATGCCGGCCAAGTTTGTATCTCAGTCCAACGGGTAATTGTTGACCAGAAAGTTATGGGCAATTTCTTAGATGCCTTAAAACCAAAAGTTGAGGCGATAAAAATTGGTGATCCTAAGAATCCAGAAACTAAGGTCGGAACTTTAATAAATGAAGCAGAAGCGATTCGAGTTGAATCCTCCATCAAACAAGCAATTAAAGATGGCGCAACACTTTTAACTGGTGGCGAGCGAAATAAAACTCTTATTACACCGGCAATAGTTTGCGGAGTCGATCCAAAATCGCCATTTGCTCAAGATGAGTTATTCGGGCCAGCAATTGCAGTTAGTTCTGCCAACGGAATCAAAGAGGCAATTTCACTGGCTAACAGCACTGTTTATGGCTTGGGCGCTGGAGTCTTTACAAAGAATGTGGATGTTGCAATTCAATCGGCTCGCGAAATTGATGCCGGAATTATTCATATTAATTGGACGCCACTTTGGCGCGCTGACTTGATGCCATACGGCGGTCTCAAATCAAGCGGTGTCGGCAAAGAAGGAGTTCGTTCAACAGTAAATGAAATGACCGAAGAAAAAACCATAATCCTTCATGGACGAAGCTGGTAAGGGGAAGAGAAATGACAAATCCAAATTACGGA
>CAWURN010000043.1:0-3756 GCA_963924835.1 Candidatus Nanopelagicaceae bacterium
TTTATATGTGGATAGTGAAGGTCGAAGGCGGGGCGTTCGCTGAGAATCCGGGGCATTGAAGTGAAGTTGTGACGCGGTGGTGGACAAGAAGTTGCCCACTCAAGTGAAGCGCCATAACCCCAAGGATCATCGACACCAACTAGAGGCGACTTTCTTGTTATCCAAACATTCATGAAGAACGGAATCATTGAAAGTGCTAGCAACGCAGATCCAACAGTTGAGATTGTATTCATTGTCGTGAAGCCATCGGTCGCCAAATAATCTGCATATCGTCGCGGCATTCCCTTAATTCCGAGCCAATGCTGGATTAGGAATGTCATGTGGAAACCAAAGAACAAAGTCCAGAAGTGAATCTTGCCAAGGCGCTCATTTAACATGCGACCTGTCATCTTCGGCCACCAGAAGTAGAAGCCGGCGAACATTGCAAATACCACTGTTCCAAAGAGTACGTAGTGGAAGTGCGCAACAACGAAGTAAGAAGCTGAGACTGCAAAATCAAGTGGTGGTGAAGCAAGAATGATTCCAGTTAATCCACCGAAGAGGAAGGTAATAAGGAATCCCATTACCCAGAGCATTGGAGTATCGAAGGAAACGCTTCCACGCCACATCGTGCCAATCCAGTTGAAGAATTTAACGCCAGTCGGAACACCGATTAGGAAAGTCATGAATGAGAAGAATGGAAGCAAGACCTGACCACTTGCAAACATATGGTGCGCCCATACTGAAACAGAGAGCGCAGAAATCGCAATCGTTGCTGCAATCAAACCTTTGTATCCAAAGATTGGCTTGCGACTAAATACTGGAAGAATTTCAGTTGCGATTCCGAAGAACGGAAGCGCCAAAATATAAACCTCGGGATGTCCAAAGAACCAGAAGAGATGCTGCCAAAGCATCGCACCGCCGTTGGCCGGATCGAAAATATGCGAACCAAATAACCTGTCAGATTCCAGAGCAAGGAATGCAGCTGCAAGTGGTGGGAAGGCAAGTAAAACCAGAATCGAAGTTAGGAGAACATTCCAAGTAAAAATCGACATCCGGAACATAGTCATTCCTGGTGCGCGCATTGTGAAAATAGTTGTTATGAAGTTAACACCACCAAGGATTGTTCCGATACCGCTAATTGCTAATCCCATAATCCAAAGATCGCCACCGATACCCGGTGAATATTGTGAATTTGCAAGTGGTGCATATGCGGTCCAACCAAATGATGCAGCGCCGCCAGGAGTTAAGAATCCGGCGAATGCCATTAAACCACCGAAAAGAAATAGCCAATATGACAACATATTCATTCTTGGGAACGCAACATCTGCTGCGCCAATTTGAAGTGGCATGATCACATTCGCAAACCCAACAAACAAGGGGGTTGCAAACATCAGCAACATGATGGTTCCGTGCATCGTAAATACTTGGTTGTACTGCTCATTGGAAACAAACTGCAGCCCTGGACGCGCTAATTCCGCTCGCAAAATTAGTGCTAGAAGCCCAGCAATTAAGAACCAGGCGAATGTGGTGAACAGGTACAAATAACCGATCATCTTGTGATCTGTAGATGTAATTACCTTTACGAATAATTGACCTTTAGTTAACGCTTTCTTGGTAGGTGCAGTTTGATCTGCAGATCGCGTTGCGTATGTAGTCATATTAGGCCACCTTTAAATTGGTTATGTATTCTTCGTAATCACTTACTGAGACAACTTTTACAGTGAAGAGCATCTGTGAGTGGGAGCGCCCACACAAAATATTGCAACGCCCCGGATAAGTTCCGATTTTATTAGCACTGAACTCAATGTGATTCTTAACGCCAGGCAGATTCTGAATTTGAATCATGAAAGCTGGAATCCAAAATCCATGAACAACATCCGTTGAAGTTATGTTGAACTTAACTCTTTCGCCTACTGGGAGAACCAAAGTCGGTGGCTTTGCAGTTGTGCCTGTAACAATTGGCGCTTCTGGGTTATCTTTGTAAGTAAATTGCCAAGACCACTGAAAAGCGTTGACATCGATGATATGGCTGACTTTGTCATCAGCTGAAACTTTTGTGATGGCTGATTCTTTAACGGCCGTGAAATAAAACAGAACGGCAACGATAATGAACGGAATGACTGTGTAAGCAATTTCGACAGGTACGTTGTATTGAGTCTGCTTTGGAACTTCATCACCCTTACGACGGTGGCGAAAGACTGGCCACACGATCAAGATTGCTGTGAAAACTCCAACTACTGCGGCTGCAATCCATGCACCTTGCCAAAGTGGGAGCGTTGTGTCAGTAACGCTTGAAACACCCTTAGGAAATCCCATTCCAGAAATATTTTCCGTCGAACAAGAACTAAGGAGCGACATTGCGCCTACGGATATCACCGTTAATAGTGCGCGAGCTAGAGATCTCTTCTTAGGCGCTATTTTCAAACGGGAATTCATTGGATAAGAATATCCTTCAGTTTCACCTCTTTGACTAGGTGGGAGTAGCGTTCTACGCGTGGTTTCCATCACCCCGAATTTTCAATCAGAGGCGCCCCTCCATGAGGCTGCCCGAATGGCGCTTCCCCACATTTTTGAGGCCGCTTGGCCAGATCCCACAAAATTAGGGGTCGACTCAAAGAGTGCTGCCATCCTTTTAAATGAAGCTAAAGAAACCTTTGCCAGTCACCTGGGAATTCGCGGAGATGAAATAAGTTTTCTTGGAGAACCAAATCTTGGATTCCATTTGGGAATAACTGGCTTAATGTCACCTGATAACCGATTGGTGTTTAGCAACATTGACCGGATGGAAGTTTTCGCAATATCTGAAAACCATCCTTCTGAAAGATTAGAGGCTTCCAATACTGGTCAAGTTAATTTCACTAATCGCAAGCGCGGCGATGTCATCTGCTTGCAGCTTTGTAACCGTGAGACTGGAACTATCCAAGAAGGCCGACCAGAGAACGTCGCCGGTCTTTTCGTTGATGCCACCGCATCAGGAACTCGAATCCAATTGCCTGAAAATTGGAGCACGGCGTTATGGGATTCCATAACTTGGGCTGGACCTAGCGGACTTGGAATCTTTGCGGTTTCCAAAAGTGCTAATTGGAAGAACCCGCTTCCCCACCTTGATGGCCGAATAAATTCTGGACCTACATCACTTCCGCTAATTGTGGCCAGCGCGTTAGCAATAGATAGTTGGGTTGCCGATGAGAAAAATCTTGCAGCAAAAATAGCAACAATAAATAGTGATATCCGAAAATACATCACCACAAATATTCCTGATTCTGACCTGGCTCCAGGAGGCGCTGACCATTTAATGAGTGCATCTTTCCTATATGTAAATGCGGAGCAGTTAGTGACAACTCTTGCCGATAAGGGATATGCCGTTGATTCCGGATCTGCTTGTAGTGCGGCAAATATGCAGCCAAGCCACGTGTTAGCAGCCTTAGGTGTTCTAACCCAAGGAAATATCCGGCTGACAATTCACCACGCAACAACATTTGATGAAGTAAAAGAATTCTTGAATATTTTAAAGCAGACAGTTAACGAGTTACGAGATCAAAAGTGATTTTGGATTGCTTGGGTAAACGCTGTCCCCTACCAATCATTGAATTGGCAAAGGCGCTGTCCGATAAAGCGGTTGGCTTCGAAGTAACTCTTCTAAGCGATGATCCAGCATCAGCCCCCGATTTGATTGCTTGGGCTCGAATGACCGCGAATTCTGTAGAAGCAATAGATTCAACAACTTTTAAAATAATAAAATTAGCCAACTAGGCGCGGTGCAAGCTTTCCGCT
>CAWURN010000044.1:0-42614 GCA_963924835.1 Candidatus Nanopelagicaceae bacterium
TCCTCTGGAAAGGCTGGCAAATAATGAGCGATCTAAAATTGCCGCAAGGTGCACCAGAAGAAGTTGTTACTGCTGCACATGTACGAGAAATAGACCTTGCACCATTTGGCCATACCGGAACTCTCTCGCTAATAACTTTAGATAACGGAATGGATCACAATCGTCCAAACACTTTTGGGCCACAATCACTAACTGCCCTAAACGATGCAATTGCAGTTGCTGAAGCAAGTTCTTCTATTGCCATCGCAATCACCGGAAAGCCATTTATCTTCGCAGCAGGCGCCGATTTATCGGGCATTGCTTTTATGAGTGACATGAAGCAGGCGCAAGCAATTGGAAAGCTTGGCCACGATGTCTTTCGTCGTTTTGGCGAAGGTCCTAAACCAACTTTTGCATTTGTGAATGGTCTGGCACTTGGTGGTGGCCTTGAAGTCGCACTTCATTGCAAATATCGCACTGTTGCATCAACTTCTTTTACTGGACTTCCAGAAGTCTTCTTAGGTTTAGTTCCAGGTTGGGGTGGCGCAACCATTCTGCCGAAACTCGTTGGACCAAAGAGCGCGGTTCAAGTAATTATTTTGAATGCTTTAAACAACAACACAATGATGAAGGCCAAAGATGCATTGGCACTCGGTGTTGCAGACGCAGTGTTCGAACCATCCGATTTCTTAGAGAACTCAATTAAATTCGCAGCCTCTGTCTTGAATGGTACAAAGAAAATTGAACGTGCAGATCACACTGGCAATGAAGATGAATGGAATGAAGCACTCGCTATCGGCAGCGCAGCAGTATCCAAGAAATTTGGTGGAGCCCAGATTCCACAAGCAATTAAGGCGCTTGATTTAATCAAAGCAGCTCGAACAAATACCTTTAGTGCTGGCTTTGATGCCGAAGATCAAGAACTTGCAAATCTTGCTATGAGCAATCCGCTTAGAGCATCACTTTATGCATTTAATTTAATTCAGAAGAAGCGTAAAAAAGTTGAAGGGGCACCAAAGGCTGCGCTCGCTCGCAAGGTAACTAAGGTCGGCGTCGTTGGTGCTGGTCTCATGGCTTCCCAGTTGGCGCTAATTATTCTTCGTAATTTGAAAGTTCCAGTTGTAATAACTGACTTGGATCAGGAGCGCGTAGATAAAGGTCTTGGTTATATCCGTGGCGAGCTCGCTAAATTGGTAGAGAAAAAGCGAATGAGTCCAGAGAGCGCAGCAAGATTGAGTTCACTGGTATCTGGCTCGACAGATAAAGCAATTTTCGCAGATGCTTCTTTCGTAATTGAAGCCATATTCGAAGAGCTAGAGCTCAAGCAGAAGCTATTTAAAGAGCTTGAGAAGATTGTGTCTACCGAATGCATCTTGGCTACAAATACCTCTTCGTTATCAGTAACAAAAATGTCTGAAGGCTTGGCAAACCCAGAACGCGTAATCGGGTTCCACTTCTTTAATCCAGTTGCCGTAATGCCATTACTTGAAATTGCCAGAACTCCAGCAACCGACGATGCGACAACAGCAACAGCGGTAAGCATTGGCAAAGAGTTGAAAAAAACGATGGTGATTGTGAAGGACTCCCCTGCATTTGTTGTAAACCGACTGCTCACAAGATTTATGGGCGAAATTACTGACGCAATCGATGAAGGAACCCCACCTGATGTCGCAGATGCTGCAATGAAGCCACTAGGACTTCCGATGACTTCACTTGAACTTTTAGGTTTAGTTGGTCCAGGTGTTGCGTTACATGTTGCTGAAACTTTAAATAAGAATCTTGGCGATCGATACCGCATATCTCCTACGATGCAGGCTTTCGTAGCGGAAGGTGTAAAAAGTTTTTATATCAAAGATGAGAAGGGCGCACTTACACCAAACCCCGCAGCACTAGCCTTGATAAAGGCTGGCAACAAAGCTTCAACGGCAGAAGAAGTTCGCGTTCGTGCGCTTAAGGCTCTGGCTAGCGAAGCACACATGATGTTGGAAGAAGGAGTTGTCGCGACTGCTGCAGAAATTGATATCTGCATGCTGCTCGGTTGTGGCTGGCCACTTCACCTTGGAGGAATTTTGCCTTACTTAGATCGCGAAGGAATTAGCAGTGAAGTTAACGCGGTGAACTTTCATCAGCCGGGTGTTGCTTCTCTGGCATAAGTTCACTATTCAAATCAGTTTTCAAGGAGCTACTCCAAGAAACTAATTGATGCGTAATGTTCTGTGATGTTATTCCAAGATCGGACATAATCTCGCCACGCTTTGAATGCTCGATAAATTCAAGTGGAACGCCAATTGAATAAATTGGAACATCGAGTTCGGCATCTCTAAACATTTCTGAGATTGTGCTTGCAATTCCACCGTGGCGAATTCCATCTTCAACAACTACTACTGATTTATAGCGTTGCGCCATAGTTAGTAAACTTTGTGGAAGTGGCTTGACCCAACGTGGATCAATAACAGTTACACCAACTCCTTCGCGATACGCCTGAGAAGCAGCCTCGACACAAATTTTTGCCATTGCGCCGACACTGACTAATAAAACATCCGCGCTCTCACCACGATATAAAACATCTATACCGTCACGACGCTCGAATGCTGGAATATCTGCACCTACAGGGCCTTTAGGAAAGCGAATTAAAGATGGTGCATCTGAAATATTTAGCGCTTCATTTAAAGTTTCTCTAAGGATTGCGCCATCTCTTGGAGCGGCGACATGAAGAGTTGGAACTATTCCAGTTAGCGCTAGATCCCAGATGCCATGATGCGAAGGTCCATCATCGCCAGTGATTCCGGCGCGATCTAGAACAAAGGTTACGCCAGCCTTATGAAGTGCAACATCGAGAAGTAATTGATCAAAGGCGCGGTTCAAAAAAGTTGAATAGATTGCGACAACTGGATGTAAACCAGTAAAGGCTAAACCGGCCGCACTAGTTGTTGCATGCTGTTCAGCAATACCAACATCGAAGGCACGCTTGGGAAATTTCTCTGAGAATTTATCTAGACCAGTTGGTCCAAGCATTGCTGCAGTAATTGCAACTACATCTTCGCGTTTAGCACCGATTTCACAAATTTCATCTGCAAAAACACTCGTCCAGTTAGGGGCTGACTTAGCGACTGGCGCTCCAGTTTCAGGATTTACTACGCCAACAGCATGGAATTTTTCTGCTGAATCATTTATTGCCGGTGCGTGGCCGCGGCCCTTTTCAGTGATTACATGAACTAATACCGGTGCGCCAAAATTCTTAGCCTGCCCAAGCGCGTTCTCCATTGCTTCAATGTTGTGGCCATCAATCGGCCCAAGATATTTCAGACCTAAATCTTCAAACATTCCTTGCGGCGCAACAATATCTTTGATTCCTTTTTTGACGCCATGCAGCGTTTCATAAATCGGACCACCAACAACAGGTGTTTTTTCAAGGACTCCCTTGCCCCAATCCAAGAATTTTTCGTATCCACTTGTCGTGCGAAGAGTGGAAAGATAGGTTGCAAGTCCACCAACAGTTGGTGAGTAAGAACGTTCGTTGTCATTTACAACAATTACCAGTTTTAACTCATCACTAGATGCAATGTTATTCAATGCTTCCCATGACATTCCGCCTGTTAAAGCGCCATCGCCAACAACACAAACAACAGTCTTGTCGAGATCGCCTTTAATTAAATTTCCACGAGCCACACCGTCTGACCAAGATAATGCAGTCGACGCATGTGAATTTTCAACAACATCGTGTTCGCTTTCAGCACGGTTTGGATAACCAGAAACACCGCCACGTTGGCGCAATTTATCGAAGCCAGAGATTCGACCAGTTAATAATTTATGGATATAAGTTTGATGTCCAGTGTCAAAAATTATTGTGTCTTTGGGTGATTCAAAGATTCGGTGAATTGCTATTGTTAATTCAACAACTCCCAGGTTAGGACCAAGGTGTCCGCCACTCTTTGAGACTTTTTCGACTAAAAAATCTCTAATTTCACTCGAAAGTTCATTGAGGGCAGGGTATGAAAGCTTCGCCAAATCTGCCGGCGTCTGGATGCTTTCTAGGTGCTTTGACATCGTCGTAGTCTAGAGCAAGGCTTATTTTTTAGAGTAGTGAACGCAGTACATATTGCATGATCCCACCGTGGCGGAAGTAATCGGCTTCTCCCGGTGTGTCAATTCGAACTACAGCATCAAAGCTCTTATCGCCAGCAAAAACCTTGAGTGTTTTTGGAACTCCCCCGGTATTTAGCGCTTCAATTCCAACAACAGCAAACTCTTCACTGCCAGTTAGGCCAAGTGATGCAGTGTTTGTACCGGCTGGGAATTGAAGTGGTAGCACTCCCATTCCAATTAGGTTTGATCTATGTATGCGTTCGAATGATTCTGCAATAACTACTTTCACACCGAGTAGTGCTGTTCCTTTTGCCGCCCAGTCGCGTGATGAGCCAGACCCATACTCTTTTCCGGCAAGAATTACTAATGGAATCTTTGCTGCTTGATAAGCCACTGATGCATCATAAATAGTTGATTGTGCGCCACCACCTAAGAAATTCTTAGTAAAGCCACCTTCAACGCCATCCAATAATAAATTCTTTAGACGAATGTTTGCGAAGGTTCCACGAATCATTACTTCGTGATTACCACGTCGTGATCCATATGAATTGAAATCTGCGCGATTAATTCCATGCTCTGCCAAATATTTTCCGGCAGGTGAATCTGCCTTAATATTTCCGGCTGGAGAAATGTGATCTGTTGTAACGGAATCGCCAAGAATCGCCAAGACGCGGGCTTTGGAAATATCTTTCACCGGCTCAGGATTACGTGGCATACCTTCGAAATAAGGTGGCTTACGAACGTAAGTAGATTTCGAATCCCATTCAAAAACTTTACCGGTTGGTGTTGCTAGTGATTTCCAACGGTGATCTCCCTCAAAAACTGTTGCATAATCTTTAGTAAACATTTCTGATGAGATTGAACTTGTTATCACACTCTGAATTTCTTCAATAGTTGGCCAAATATCCTTAAGATAAACAGCATTACCCTCTTTGTCATTTCCAATTGCGTCATTCTCAAAATCGTGGTCCATGGTTCCAGCAAGTGCATAAGCAACAACTAATGGAGGTGAAGCTAAGTAATTCATCTTGATATCAGGGCTGATACGGCCTTCAAAATTTCGGTTACCAGACAGAACTGCTGTTACAGCTAAATCATTTTCATGTATGGCTTTACTAATTTCAATTGGAAGTGGTCCTGAATTACCGATACAAGTTACGCATCCGTAACCAACTAAGTTGAAGCCGAGTTGATCCATATAAGGAGTTAATCCAGCACGATCGTAGTAATCAGTAACAACTTTAGAACCTGGAGCAAGAGTTGTTTTGACCCAAGGCTTACTACGCAACCCCTTTTCAACGGCCTTCTTTGCAAGCAAGGCAGCGCCAATCATTACGCTTGGGTTTGAAGTGTTAGTACAAGATGTGATTGAAGCAATTACTACTGCGCCATTCGAAACTGAAGTTTCACTACCGTTAAGTGAAATCTTGACCGCAGATTTAGAAGTTTTCTCGGTGAAATAAGTTGGAAGAATTTTTTCAAATGCATCTTTTGAATTTGATAATTCAATGCGGTCTTGTGGTCGCTTTGGCCCAGCAATAGACGGAACTATTGTTGCAAGATCTAATTCAAGAGTTTCAGAGAATCTTGGTGCCTTATCTGGGTTATGCCAGATACCAATACGTTTTGCATATTCTTCAACTAAAGCTAATTGATCTGCTGTACGCCCAGTTAATTTCATGTAGCGAATAGTTTCTTCATCAATTGGGAATATTGCACAAGTAGATCCATATTCCGGTGACATGTTTCCGATAGTTACTCGATTCGCCATTGGAAGCGCAGTAACACCAGGACCATAAAATTCAACGAACTTGCCAACCACCCCGTGCTTGCGAAGCATCTCAGTAATTGTTAAAACTAGATCGGTAGCGGTTGTTCCGATTGGAAGCTGGCCATTTAACTTAAATCCAACTACGCGAGGAATCAACATTGAAACTGGTTGACCTAGTAGTGCTGCTTCCGCTTCGATGCCGCCAACTCCCCAACCCAAAACTCCGAGTCCGTTAACCATTGTCGTGTGTGAATCTGTTCCAACCACGGTATCTGGGTAAGCACGTAGAACGCCATCAACCTTACGCGTCATTACAACTCGAGCTAAGTATTCGATATTTACTTGGTGAACAATTCCGGTTCCTGGTGGCACAACTTTGAACTCATCAAATGCACTCTGGCCCCAACGGAGGAAGCGGTAGCGCTCTTGGTTGCGCTGGTATTCGATATCAGTATTTTCTTCAAAAGCGGTATTCGTTCCGAATTTATCTGCAATAACTGAGTGATCAATTACTAATTCTGCAGGTGCAAGTGGATTTACCTTTGTTGGATCTCCACCAAGTTCGACTATAGCTTCACGCATAGTTGCAAGATCTACAACGCATGGAACACCAGTGAAATCTTGCATAATTACACGTGCTGGCGTGAATTGAATTTCGGTATCAGGCTCTGAATCTGGATTCCAATTTGCAAGAGCTTCGATTTGTGCCGCAGTTATATTTGCACCATCTTCAGTGCGGAGTAAATTTTCAAGTAAAACTTTTAAGCTAAAGGGAAGAGAGTCTGCAGCTGGCAATTTCGTAATATCAAAAATCTCGTATTTGATACCCGCTACTTCAATTTCAACCTTGGCGCCAAAAGAATTTTTACTCATGGCATTATCTTAACCGAGAGAAAAGCGAGCGACACATTCCACATGTTGGGTCATCGGGAATAGATCGAATCCAACGATGTGATTTAGGTGATACCCACCCTCTTCTAGCGCTCTGGCATCGCGGGCCATTGAGGCTGGATCGCAAGAAACATAAACAATTGTTCTCGGCTTCTTAGCCAACATCTGTTTGATAACCATTTCCCCGGCACCGGTGCGAGGTGGGTCCAAAAGAATTACATCCACCCGATTTATAAGTGGCAATTTCTGCTCTACTCGGCCCGAATGAACAACAACGTTCTTCTTTTTCTCAAATATTTTAAGTGCATCCTGAGTTGCTCGATGACTCGATTCAATTAAGTGAACCTTGCCAATATCTCCAACATCTTCAGCCATTGGTGCTGTGAAAAGCCCAACTCCGCCATATAGATCACAAACTTGATCGCCGGGACGAAGCGCCATTAAATCCATTACTAACTTAGTAAGAGTTTGAGGTGCCGAGCTATGACTCTGCCAGAAAGATGTAGGTGAGATTTCATATGTATGTTCTCCAACGACTTCGTGCAATTGTGTTGGTCCAGAAATACTTCGGCCGCCGCGTGAAACATTCTTTTCACCAGAGCTAGATACTGCGACCTCTAAGCGATCCTCGCCCTTCCAATTTCTTGCAAACATTGCCGGATCATTAATTGCTTCGACCGCAATCAAACATTTATCAATCTCAGTTACTTCTTTACTTCGAGCCGAATACAAGCCTGGTTTTCCATTCTTAGATATTGCGAAATCCATTCGAGTGCGCCAATGCAAACCATTGGTAGGTTCAACAGGCAGAACATCTAAATCAATTTCAATTCTTCCAAGTCTTGAGAACTGTTCCCTAATTACCGATCGCTTCAACTCCAGTTGTGCAGAAATCTCAATATGCTGAAAGTCGCAGCCACCGCAGCCACCAGGAACCGCATATTTACAAGGTGGAACAACACGATCTTCTGATGCCTTTAAAATTTCTATCGCATCGCCACGAGCCAACTTTGAAGAAGTCGAAGTTATTTCTACAATTGCTTCTTCACCAGTAATTCCATACCTAACAAAAATTACTTGGCCCTTATGTCTAGCGATGAAGTGGCCGCCGTGAGCAATCGGTCCAATCTCTACCGTAATTCGGTCGCCTACTTTTAGCGAACTTTCGGCGTTCTGAATGTTGGATTCCATAGGGGCTACCTTAAGGGTGTAAGTTGTCCTTCGTGCACGTAGTGATTATGGGATGCGGTCGAGTCGGATCTGGTCTTGCCAAAGATTTAGAGGCGGCCGGACATTCCGTATCAATTATCGACCAAAACCAAGAAGCATTCCGCAGATTAGGCGCAGATTTCAAAGGCCAGACAATTGCGGGAGTTGGTTTTGATAGAGATATCTTGCTTGAAGCCGGAATTGAGAAAGCAGATGCATTCGCTGCAGTATCAAATGGTGATAATTCCAACATCTTGGCTGCAAGAGTTGCCCGTGAAACTTATGGCGTGGAAAAAGTTGTAGCTCGTATTTACGATCCTGCTCGCGCAGAAATTTATCAACGCCTTGGAATTCCAACAGTCGCAACAGTTTTATGGACGACAGATCAAATAATTCGCAGGCTGGCGCCAGAAGGTTCCAGATCTGAGTGGCGAGATGCAAGTGGTGTTGTCCAACTCTGTGAAGTTCATTTGCATCATGGTTGGTTTGGTCAACCTGTTTCACTAATTGAATCTTCGACGAAAGCAAGAGTCGCATTTATAACTCGCCTAGGTAGCGGAATGATTCCTACCGAAAACACTGCACTTCAAGAGGGCGATCTTGTGCACGTAATGGCTACTGATGAAGAAATCAAAAACATTGAACAGGCCCTAGCAAAATCGCCGGAAGAGGCATAGAAAATATGAAAATTGCAATCGCTGGAGCTGGAAATGTTGGGCGCTCTATTGCTAAAGAACTTCTAGCGAACGGTCATCCTGTTCTACTAATTGATCGTGACCCTAAGGCGTTAAAAATTGAGAGCGTCCCAAACGCCGAATGGCTGTTGGCGGATGTTTGTGAAATTTCATCTCTAGACAACGCAAAGTTAGACACCTGCCAAGTTTTAATCGCAGCAACTGGCGATGACAAAGTAAATCTAGTTGCTTCGCTCTTAGCTAAGACTGAATATGGCGTGCCGCGCGTTGTTGCTCGGGTGAATCATCCTAAGAATGAATGGATGTTTGACTCTTCTTGGGGCGTTGATGTCTCAGTTTCTACACCGCGAATTATCTCGGCGATTGTTGAAGAAGCAGTATCTGTTGGAGACGTAGTAAGACTCTTCTCATTGCGTAAGGGCGAGGCAAGCCTTGTTGAAATAACCTTGCCAGAAGAAGCAAAATGTATTGGCCAAACTGTTGAAGAAGTAGAACTTCCAGATAATGCAACGCTGGCCGCGATTGTTCGTGATGGCCAAGTTATAACGCCACATGCACACGATGTTTATTCTGCCGGAGATGAATTGCTTTTTATCGCAACCGAGGCTGCAGAAGAACTATTAAAGAATTGTTTTATAGCAAGTAATTAATCAGCTTTTGTAACTGGGACCGATCTTATAACCATCCAGGTTCCCCAGAGAGTTGCAAGATAAAGCGGGAATCCAAGAAAAATATTTGCAATTCCGAGAGCATTTAGTTGATTCATTTTAAAGAGTGGATATTGGACTACCAGGCGAATTGCAAAGAGTGCAAACCAGATCCAAGTTGCCTTTGTATATGCCGCCAATCGCTTTGGATCTTTACGCCATTTCAAATTTTCGCCAAGAATCGGGCCAAGCAAAACCCCTATCAGAGGATATTTAACAAGGATTGAAATCAAGTAAACCAGCATGAATCCTGAATTTTTCCAGAGGCTAGGTGCGTAATAATCCTTGGCTTCTCCGGTTTTCCAAGCGAACCAACCACAAAATGCGATTCCGATAAAACCTGAGATTGAATGCATCAAAGTATCTCGTTTGATTAATCGGTAGATGAATAAAAGTGCCGCAGTCGCAATTGAAACATAAAGACAAGCTCGTAGATTATTTGTGATGTTATAGGTAAGGAGAAATACTAAAGATGGAATCGTCGAATCAATAATGCCTTTTTTCCCACCAAGGGCTGTTACAACTTTTGCCTTATCTTCTTCTTGCATTAGCTCTTTCCCCCAGTTGAACCAAAACCACCAGTGCCGCGATCTGATCCAGGGAGTGAATCAACTTCAACAAAAATTGCACGTTCGACTTGTTGAATTACTAATTGTGCGATGCGATCACCTTTTTTAAATGAGATTGCCTCTTTGGGATCATGGTTGATTAAAATTATTTGCAACTCACCGCGAAAACCAGCATCTACAGTTCCGGGTGAATTAACCATTGTTACGCCGTGCTTTATCGCAAGCCCAGATCTTGGATGAACCAGCGCGACATAGCCATTTGGGAGTGCAATTGAAATTCCAGTTGGGACTAAGGCACGCTCGCCAGGTTGGAGAGTTACATCAACACGTGCGGTTAAATCTGCGCCAGCATCACCAGGTTTTGCGTAACTTGGCATCGGTATCGATTCATCCAAACGGGAGATCAAAACCTGAACACTCATGGATTAATTTCAAACTCTGGGTCGACAAATGCAAGGAGTTCCGGATGCGCCGTTACATGTGCCAAATACTCTTTTGGCGCATTGTCTAGGAAGTGCTGCATCGGAACAATTACATAAAGTGAAGCAGCTCGAACTGCAATCGGACCATCCGGACTTCCGAGTCGTCCAACTGCGCTGCAATAAACTTTTCGGTTTACTTGGCCAGTAATTTCTGCAGATATGTGCAACGTAGTGCCCATTGGAACTGGAAGAAGGAAATCAGTTTCGAGTCTTGCAGTTACTGCCGGAGAACGAATTAACCACATTAATTTTCCAAGTGCCTCATCGAAAGCAAGTGAAAGCAATCCCCCATGTGCAAGTCCTGGTGCGCCTTGATGATTCTCGGTAACAGTAAAGACGGCGGTTAAATTCTGGCCATCACCTGCATGCGCAACAAGATGCAATCCGGTTGGGTGTAATTCACCGCACCCAAAACAATGTCCGAAGTGTGAAGGAATTTTTGTTCCTGGTTCTGGCGCCTTGGGATGACGCGGCGGGATCTCTGAACCTTCTGGCGGTATTGTGCTTGGAACGCGACTCATGAGCGAAGCCTAACCTGTGTTTTTGTTTCAGCAAATATATAAGCAAATATTTACAACAATTATGGCGTAGCGTGCGCCTGTGGGAAAAAATAATAGGCATAAAGATTTAGATTACGGCGTTCCGATATTTCAGGAGAAATTATCCTGGAGTTTGTGGCTCTGGTCTTTTGCAATTTTTATGGCGGCCTCTCTCTCCGTTGCAGTGTGGGCGGCAATCGGAAGTGATGCAGCAATTACGGTTTCCTTGATCCAACTTGGACTTTTGATTTTTACCGCGCAACGAACTGCTCTAGAAATTACCTTAACTAAGGGTTGGCTCTTAGTTGGGCCAGCAGCAATTGAACGGGCATTTATTCATAATTTTAAAGCTTTAGATTTCAAGGAATTTAAGCGAATCCGAGGTGTTGACGCAGATCCTGCTTGTTATCTGCAGATTAGATTCTGGGTTAATACCGCTATAAAAATAGATCTACGTGACCCAAAAGATAAAACGCCCTACTGGTTAATTAGCACCAATAGAGCGAATGAATTAGCTAAATTATTAAACGTTGCAGATCATTAATTAAGCACAGTCTTGACAGACTGCTTTCGCTCCCTCGCCCTTTGCAAGTTGTGAAGCATGGTGAACCAAGAAACATCTTGAGCAAGTAAATTCATCTTCTTGCTTTGGAACAACTCGAACAGTTAACTCTTCGCCAGAAAGATCGGCGCCTGGAAGTTCTAGATTTTCGGCCGCCTCTACTTCATCAATATCTACTTGTCCAGATTGGGCATCAACTCTGCGTGCTTTGAGTTCTTCAAGTGATTCTTCGTGAAGTTCTTCATCTTGCTTTCGCGGTGTGTCGTAATCCGTAGCCATGGCACCTCCTTCTAAATCTTTAAGGGGCAATTCTCATAACTGCCAATTTCTTTTTATTCCTTGCGATAGGGCGGATAGTGTCCTATAAGTAGCTCACCTACCTAATCAACCCTCGGCGTGTCGAAAATATTCCCGAGTTACTTGGCCACGCTTCTTATGTGAGCGATTAATCCTTTAATCTGATTGGATTTTGACCACGAGCCTCTAATCGATCAAAGTGGGCATCGCGCTTTTCTACAAACTTTGATACATCGACTTCGGCCGAAGCAATATATGTGGCTAATTCATCTCTTGCAGCAGCACCATCGCCAGTGAAATCTTCACGATTAAAAATATCCCAAGCACGTAATACAGGTGCAATAACACCTTCGAGGTGCGATTTAGGATCGTAGATACCAGCAAGTGCGATCTGAACAGATTTGCGGCCCCAACCTGGCATTCCTGCTCCTGGCATTTGGAAATTAACAACAACATCTTTAATTGCAATCATCGCAGCATTTGGTTCGAGGTCTAGCGCTGCCCCAAGTAAATTGCGATAAAAAAGCATATGTAGATTCTCGTCTAACGCCACTCTGGCCAACATGCCTTCGCAGGTTTGATCATTTGAAATTCGTCCGGTGTTGCGATGCGAGATACGAGTCGCAAGTTCTTGGAAAGTTACATATGAAACAGTGTGCAACATATCGTTCTCATAAGGAGTTTGATACCCAACTGCCATATGGGCCATACGAAGATCTTCTAATTCAATTGGATTAACACCACGAGTGGCCATCAAATAATCTCTAATAACAATTCCGTGACGTGCTTCTTCAGCGGTCCAACGGTTAATCCAGGTGTTCCATGCGCCATCTCTACTCATAGCAGTCGCAATTTCAGTGTGATAGCTAGGTAAGTTATCTTCAGTAAGTAAATTTAAGATTAAAGAATCTTGCGCAATCGCACTTAGCTTTGAATCTTTGGCTTCCCAGGCATCGCCATTTAGTGGGCCAGCAAAGGTGCGACCTTCGCTCCAAGGGACATACTCGTGTGGATACCAATCTTTAGTTGTCGCAACATGTCGTTCAAGTTCGACGGCAACAGCAGGTTCGAGATCGCGAATTAAGCGCGATTGAATCTTTGGGTCGATTGATGCCATTGGCGGAACTTAGCGCAAAATTCGCGCTACTCGCGAGTTAAAATCAATTAATTAGGGTGATTCTTTGCGCAGGTTAGTTCGAATAAGTGCCTGCTCTAACCGCCACTTGGCAATTTCCCCGTGATTCCCAGATAACAAGATTTCTGGAACCTGTAGTCCACGCCACTCTTTTGGCTTTGTGTAGTTTGGATATTCCACTAAAGATTCTTGATCAGAAATCAAGGTGTGAGATTCTTCATCTAGAGATGCTGGATTACCGATTACACCTGGGAGCAGGCGAATTATTGCTTCCATTATTACCAAGGTAGCAACTTCGCCACCTCCTAAAACATAATCTCCGATAGAAACTTCACGGACCTTAAAATTTTTTACTGTTGAGTAGTAATCACTAACTCGAACATCTATACCTTCGTAGCGACCGCAAGCAAAAATCAAATGCTTGGATTGCATCAGTTCTTGAGCAAGCGCTTGTGTTAATTTTTCACCAGCAGGTGTCAAAACAATTAATTCATGTATTTCATCAGTCACAAGTGCTGCGACTTCATCTATAGCTTTGCCCCAAGGTTCGGGAGACATAACCATTCCGGCGCCCCCGCCATATGGTGTGTCATCAACTGATCCATGAACATCGGAAGTTTGAGCTCGCAGATCATGAATTTCAATTTCAATTATGCCCGCACTTTCGGCTTTGCCAATCAGAGATAACTTAAGTGGTGCTAAATATTCTGGGAAAATTGTGATTACATCGAAGCGATTTACTTTACTCATCTAACAACCCCGCAGGTGGCACAACAGTAATCTTTCGATTCTTAACATCAACAATAGGAACAATTGCTTTCACGAACGGGATTAGAACTTCTCGGCCGTTGTAATCAACAGCTAAAACATCCTGGCCCGGAAGATTAATAACATCGGTTACCAGTCCTATTTCAATACCATCTTGCGTGCTAACTTGGCATTGCAGTAATTGTTGAACATGAAAATCATCTTCAGTTGAATCAGCCTCGATATCAACTTCGGCTAATAAGAGAACATCGCGAAGCTCTTCGACTTGATTTCTATCGTTAACTCCCTTAAATCCAAGGAGCAACGTTCCATTGTGATCACGAACAGAAGTAATTGTTAGTGGACCAAAAGTAGTTGGCTCCGTCGCTAGGACAGAGCCAATATAAAAACGATCTTCAGGTTGGTCAGTGCGAACTTCTATTGTCGCCTCACCAAGTACTCCATGTGCGCGACCAATTCTGGCAACGACAAGTTGCACTATTAACGAGCCTCGTCAGCCTCTATGAGATCAACACGAACTGAACGACCAGCAATTGCGCTGACTACAGTTCTAAGTGCACGCGCAGTGCGACCATTACGGCCAATCACTTTGCCAATGTCATCTGGATTTACTCGAACTTCTAGTGTTGTCCCACGACGATGATCTTTTGTTGTTATAACAACATCATCAGGATTATCAACAATCCCCTTAACTAAATGTTCTAGTGCTTCATCAATCATTGTTATTCAGCTGCCGCTTCTGCTGAAGTTTCAAGAGTTTCAGTTGCGTTACTTTCAACTGAAGCTGGAACCTCTGCCTCGACTGTTTCAGCTACGGCTTGGACATCAACTTCTGTAGGGGTTTCGACATCAGCAACAACTTCGGCTTGGACATCAGCAACAACTTCAGGCGCAGGCGCTGCCTTAGCAGCTAACTTCTCTGCAGCCTTCTTCTTCATTGTTGTTGCGCCATCTGCTGGCTCATTCATCGCATCTTTAACAGCTGCTTCGTAAGCAACTCGCTTGTGTGGCTTTTCAGCAATCTTCTTAAGTGTTCCTTCACTTCCAGGAAGACCCTTGAATTTTTGCCAATCGCCAGTAATTTTTAGAAGTGCCGCAACGGCTTCAGTTGGTTGTGCACCAACAGATAACCAATATTGCGCACGGTCAGATGTAACTTCAATAAGTGAAGGCTCTGATCCTGGTGAGTAACGGCCGATCTCTTCGATTGCACGTGAGTTACGAGCTGCACGTGAATCTGAAACTACGATACGAAAATGAGGTGTACGGATTTTTCCCATACGCATTAATCTAATTTTTACGGCCACGAAGGCTTTCTCCTTGTTTTAAGCGGTGCTAATTTTCTTGCGACAGTGGGAGCGTCACCAGAAAAATAAAACCTGTTTTCAAAATATCTTCCACCTATTGGAGAAGATCGCTTGGGGGTAGAGGGCCCCTTGCAGGGTGCCAATCTTGCCAGCACCACGCTCATTACCCAAATTCGGCTCTCTCAGCTCTCGATAGCCCGCTTAGCTGGATTTCCTGAGCGAGATTTCTTCTTATTCACAATCTTTGGGGCTTGCTGTTTCAGCGCGCCAGGAGGCATCTGCATTCCGGGAGGCATCTGCATTCCACCTTTACCAGTGCGCATCTGCTTCATAACTTTTTGCGCTTGGCTAAATCTATCGACAAGTGAATTCACATCTGAAACTTCTCGGCCCGAGCCCTTTGCGATTCTAGAACGCCTCGAACCATTTAATACCTTTGGATCATTGCGCTCTAACGGGGTCATAGATTGCACAATCGATTGCGTCTTTACCAACTCTCCCTCATCAAATTGTTCAAGTTGTTTTTTCATTGCCCCAGAATTTGCACCGGGAAGCATTCCCAATAATTTAGTCATAGAGCCCATCTTTTTCATAGCCTCTAATTGCGCTAAGAAATCATCTAGAGTGAAATCTTCGCCACTTGCAAATTTGTTTTCCAACTTTGCTGCAGTGTCACTATCAAATGCACCTTTAGCCTGCTCCGCCAAAGTTTGAATATCCCCAAGACCAAGAATTCGAGAGGCCATTCGCTCTGGATAAAACAGATCAAAATCAGTAACTTTTTCACCAGTTGCTGCGAACATGATCGGCTTTCCAGTTACCTGCGTAATTGAAAGTGCAGCGCCACCTCGAGCATCGCCATCTAATTTAGTTAAAACAATTGCATCAAAGCCGACACCTTCTTGGAAAGCCTGTGCGGTGCGAACTGCATCCTGTCCGACCATCGCATCAACAACGTACAGAACTTCATCAGGAGAAATGGCATCGCGAATCTTTCTTGCCTGCTCCATAAGTTCTACATCAACACCAAGTCGACCAGCGGTGTCAACAATTACTATGTTATGTAATTTATCTTCAGCAAACTTCAAACCATTCTTTGCCACTTTTATTGGATCGCCAATTCCATTTCCAGGTTCTGGTGCAAAAACTGGGACTCCGACACTTTGACCCACTAATTCAAGTTGCGTTACGGCATTCGGGCGTTGTAAATCAGAAGCAACCAGCAGTGGAGTGTTGCCCTGATCTTTTAAATACTTAGCAAGCTTTCCTGCTAACGAAGTTTTACCTGCACCTTGAAGGCCGGTTAGCAAAATAACAGTTGGCGGTTTTTTGGCAAGTCGAATTCGACGGGCGCTACCGCCAAGGATTTCAATCAATAGGGAATTAACTATTTCAAATACTGCATTTGCGGGATTAGTAGATTTGTTTAAATCTTCTAGAACTTCATCAGTTCTGATTTTCAGTTGTTCAATAAAGAAATCAACAACGCTAATTGCAACATCTGAATCTAAAAGCGCACTTCGGATTTCTGAAGTGATCTCATCGATATCGCTGGCCTTAAGCCTGCCTTTACTACGAAGAGAGGCGAATGCGCCTTGAAACTTCGCCGATAAGGATTCGAACATGGCTGGAGATTACTAGTTAAAGGTGTGTGATTAAAATATTTTCGACCTTGGTTGCTAATAATTGTGCCCGTTCGCCAGTAAGTGGCTGGCCTTCAAGATCTGTAATGTAGAGGGTGTCAAAGGCTTCAGCCCCAAGAGTCGAAACTATTGCAGATTTAATATCGACGCCGAATCTAGAAATAGCTCTTGTCACATTGAACAAGATTCCTGGTCGATCGTGCATTCGAACTTCAATTATCGTGGCATTTGTTGCTAAATCATTTGCCGCGAATACGACGGGAGGTGGCGTAGGAATCCCCGGATACTTTCGATAACTATTAATTCGCTCTTCAATTTTTCGGCCAAGATCTAACTCTCCTGATAGCGCCCGTTTTAATTGCTCTATCAATTTTTCTGCTGAAGGCATTTGAGCATTAGCATCGAGTTCAACAATCCAACGCATAACTGCAATGCCATCTGTGGTGCGAGTCTTTGCAGAACGCACATTGAATCTAGAAATTGTCATTAATCCTGCAACAGCTGAAAGTAAACCGGTTTGATCCTTCGCTACTATCTCAATCTCAATACTGTCCGCGTTATCTTGATTCTCAATAAATTTTATTAAAATATCTTCAGTCATTTTTCCGCTGTGGATCAAATCTGGCTCCGAAATTGGTTTTATACCGGCCATTACTGCCAAACACTTGGAAACTAAGTTTGCAACTAGACCAGCTTTCCAATCGCTCCATGCGCCCTTCCCTGTTGCTTCACCATCCGAGATGCTAAGAGCATGCAGAAGTTGGAGCGCCTCGGGATCTTTGATTTTTTCAACTACGAAAGCAATCGTTGCTGGATCTTCTAAATCTCGGCGGGTTGCCACCGCTGAAAGCAATAAATGTTCGCGCACCAGCAAGGCGATGGTTTCAGAATCTTTGGCATCAAAGCCAAGCCGTTTTGCTAAGGGTCGAATTAACTCCTCCCCATATTCGGAGTGATCATTATTTGGAAACCCTTTTCCGATGTCATGGAATAGTGCGGATACAAGTAGTAAATCTGGCCGCGTTACAGTTCTAGTTAAATTCGCGGCATGGACCGCAGTTTCTAACATATGTCGATCCACGGTATGCCGATGTAAAACATTTCGTTGTGGAAGGAATCTGACATGCGACCACTCTGGAATCCATTTTTCAATTAGTCCATCTTGGTCAAGAGCTTCGAATACTCGAACCATTGATGTGCCTGCACCTATTAGCGAAACTAAGTCATTTAGAACAGCCTTAGGCCAAGGGTTAGATAAAGGAGAAAATTTCTCAGATAAGAGCACGCAGGCATCAATTGATAGCGGCAGCCCTCTCTGCGCTGCGATGGCAGCCGCGCGAAGTCCAATTGCCGAATCATTTGAAATCTCATAATTTTCTTCTAATGCAATTTCAGAATTTAGAATTACTAAACCTTTATCAATATTCTGACTTTTAGGTTTTCTAAACCAACTTTTGCCAGAATTCGCCTCAATTCGATGCCAAGTTAGATCCATCAAATAATCTACGGCTCGAGCCGCCTTTGCCACTTCAAGCATTAGCGCATCTGCATCTGCGAATCCCATGGTCGAAGCAACTCGATCTTGTTCAGTTAAAAGTAAAAGATCTCGGGCTCTCTGATTCTCACCGTGCAATGCATCTCTGACATTTGCGAGTAAAGCTTCGGATTCGGCAACTCGCGCAAGTGACACGGGAACCACGCCAGACATCTCAATAGCGCGAAGTGCATTTATATCGCGAAGGCCACCTCGTGCTTCCTTTAGCTCAGGCTCTAATAAGAATGCTAACTCCCCTATCCGACTTTCTCTTTCAAGAATAGATTTCCGTAATTTAGGAAGAAACTTATCTCTGTTCCTCCGCCAATTTTCTAAAGCATCAGTTGCAACTTGATTTGAAAGTTCAGTTGCACCCGCGATATGGCGCAAATCTAATAACCCTAAAGCAACTCTAATATCTTCTTTGGATATCTCTCGAGTCTCGATCCGAGTACGAACTGAATGATCGATTGCTCGACCCTGATCCCAAAGCGGATATAAAAATGAGTTAATAAAATCTGAAATTAGCTGAGGTTTTTCACTTCCATCATGAAGTATTAATAAATCTAAATCTGACCCGGGGGCTAATTCGCCTCTCCCGTATCCCCCAACAGCTGCCAAAGAAACTAAACCTGGCTTTACTAAATGTTCGCTCGCGCACTTCAAAAATGAAACTCGGAGCGCCTTATCAATCTGATCCGACCGATCACGGCGCTCACGAGTTCCCACGGAGTTACTCTACTTATTACTTTTTATTACTTAAATTGCGTCAGTGCCGCGCTCTCCGGTGCGGACACGAACGATGTTATCTACCGGTGAAGACCAAACTTTGCCATCACCAATAGCGCCGGTTGAAGCTGCCTTCACAATGACGTCAATGACTTTTTCTGCGTCACCGCTATCGACTAATACTTCTAATCGAATCTTTGGGATTAGATCAACCGTGTATTCAGCGCCACGATAAACCTCGGTGTGTCCACCTTGGCGGCCAAATCCACTTGCCTCCGAAACTGTCATCCCAGTTATTCCGAAAGCTGTTAATGCTTCTTTGACATCTTCCAACTTAAATGGCTTGATGATTGCGGTAACTAGTTTCATAGTGAAGATCCTCCTCGTGATGAGCTATACATTTCATAGGCAGATTCAGCATGCAGCTTAAGGTCAATTCCTTCGACCTCAACCTCTTTGCTAACTCGCAAGCCAATTGTTTTATCTATCGCGTAACCAATTATCAGAGTTGCGATGAAGGAATATCCAAGCACCGCGCCTGCACCGATAATCTGCTTTATTAGTTGTTCTGTTCCGCCACCGCTGAATAGTCCAACATCGACGCCAACGAAACCAATCATCACAGTTCCAACAATTCCACCAACTAGGTGAACTGCTACAACATCAAGGGAATCATCGATGCCAAGCTTGAACTTTAAGCCAACTGATAGGGCACAGAGAACACCAGCTAGAGCGCCAATAATTAGCGCACCGCTTGCATCTACTGCTGCGCATGCCGGAGTAATTGCTACAAGACCTGCCACAACACCTGATGCTGCGCCAAGACTTGTTGCATGTCCGTCACGAATTTTTTCTACTAGCAACCAAGCCAGTAATGCAGCAACTGTTGCACCAATCGTATTCAGCAGTGCTAGTCCGGCGGTCCCATTAGATGCAACTGCGGATCCAGCGTTAAAGCCAAACCAACCAAACCAGAGAAGTGCAGCTCCGAGCATTACAAGTGGAAGAGAGTGTGGACGCATTGCCTCTTTGCGCCAACCGACTCGCTTTCCAAGAATAATTGCTAGCGCTAATCCCGCGGCGCCAGCATTGATATGAACTGCGGTACCACCTGCAAAGTCAAGTGCGCCAAGATCATTTGCGATCCAACCACCAGTCTTTGCGACAAAGTCATCGAAGGCAAATACCCAGTGTGCGACTGGGAAGTAAACGAGTGCGGACCAAATTGCAGCAAAGACCATCCAAGAGCCAAACTTTGCGCGATCGGCAATTGAACCTGAAATCAGTGCAACTGTTATAGCTGCGAAGATTCCTTGGAAGGCGATAAACACCGCAGCAGGAATTGTTCCAATTGCGGCCTCGGGGTTATCTAAACCATCTAAAAATAGGAACTGAGTTGGATCACCGACTAGACCATTTCCACCAAGTGAATCGCCAAAGACCATCGAGAAACCTACGACAATCCAGAGCACAAAAACTATTGCGAGTGCGCCAAATGACATCATCATCATATTAAGTACACTCTTTACTCGAACCATTCCACCGTAAAAAAGTGCCAAGCCTGGGATCATCAAAGTTACAAGTCCTGTACTTATAAGCATCCAAGCCGTGTCACCAGAATTGATAACAACTTCTTCCATTACAAACCTCTTCCACGTATAGGCCTCGTCATTGAGATACCCGTAGGGTCGTGGGGCTCGGTTACATCAGATGCCTTGGCAGATTACGAAATGGTGAAAGCTTTGCCAGTTTTGTTACGAATTGGTTACATACGAAGCGATTTGTTTAAATCTAGCTGAAAAGCCCGGTCAAATACCGCTCTGGGTCGAAGGCCTCAAGATCTGTGGCTGCTTCGCCGGTTCCGATGAATTTTATTGGAATGCCGCACTCTCGTTCAATTGCAAGGGCAATTCCGCCTTTTGCCGAACCATCCATCTTCGTCAAAATTAGCCCAGTAATAACAACGCTCTCCATAAAACTTTTTGCTTGAATGATTCCATTTTGTCCAGTGGTTGCATCCACAACTAATAGAACTTCATCTACTGGTAAAACTTTTTCAACTACTCGCCTAACTTTTCCTAGCTCATCCATCAAGCCAGATTTAGTATGTAACCTTCCCGCGGTATCAATAATTAAGTAATCAATATTTTCAGATTTTGCTTTTGTCGCTGCATCAAATGAAACTGATGCCGGGTCACCATTTTTTGGTCCAGTAATCACTTCAACGCCAAGCCGGCTTCCCCAGGTCGCTAATTGCTCAACTGCCGCGGCTCGAAAAGTATCTGCTGCTGCGAGTAAGACCGATTTATTTTGTGCTTTTAGATATGAGACTAACTTTGCTGTCGAAGTTGTTTTCCCCGTACCGTTCACGCCAACAATCATTATTGTTGTTGGGCGATCTGTTGTTACTACCAAACCTCGGTTGCTATTACATAACCAACTTTTAAGTGCGCTAGTAATTGCAACATCTAACTCATCGCTCTTAGATTTTTTTGCAATCTCAATGATTTCTGCTGCATTCTTGGCGCCTAAATCTGAAGAGATTAGTGATTCTTCGATCTCAGCCCAGTCACTAGTAGAGGTTGAATCACCTCGAATCTTTTGAAAGAGCTTGCTAAAAAGTGCCATTACTTTTCACTAGTGAAACTAGTTTGCGCTTTCAGATTCCCGAATACGTTGCGAAATCACTTCAGAAACACCATCGCCACGCATTGTTACTCCATAGAGCGAATCTGCAATTTCCATCGTGCGCTTCTGGTGCGTAATAATAATTAACTGAGATTTCTCACGAAGCTCTTCAAAGATACCAAGTAAACGCCCAAGGTTCGTATCATCCAGAGCTGCTTCAACTTCATCCATCACATAGAACGGACTTGGTCGTGCCTTAAAGATTGCAATAAGTAGCGCAACTGCTACTAGTGAGCGCTCACCACCAGAAAGAAGTGAGAGTCGCTTAATGCGCTTGCCTGGAGGTCTTGCTTCAACATCTACTCCTGCAGTTGTCATGTCTTCCGAATTCGTCAAAATTAAACGACCATCTCCACCTGGGAATAACCGGGCGAAAATTATTTCGAATTCGCGAGCAGTGTCGTCAAAAGCCTCTTGAAATATTCGTTGAACCTTGTCGTCAACTTCCTTAATAATTTCTAGCAAGTCACGCTTGGTCTTCTTTAAATCCTCTAGTTGCTCCGCCAAATAGCGCAGACGCTCTTCAAGCGATGAATATTCTTCAAGCGCTAGTGGATTGATCTTGCCAAGTAAGGTTAAGGAACGTTCGGCTTGAGCAAGTCGCTTCTCTTGTTGATCTCTGCGATATGGAATCAAATCTCCAGGAACGAAATTTCCTTCTTCATCTTCCACAAATGTTGGGACATCGTTCTCAGGTCCATATTCACCGACGAGAGTGCTTACATCAACGCCCAGCTCTTCAATGGCCTTCTGTTCCAGCGCTTCAATACGTAACCGCTGTTCTGCGCGCGCAATTTCATCTCTATGAACGCTTGAAGTTAGTGAATCTAATTCTGTTGTTAATTCGCGACTGCGCACACGTAGTGCAAGGATTTCACTTTCCCGTTCTGATCGTGAGATTTCTAGCCGCTCGCGCTCTATTGCTGCCTTCGCAATGGAGGATTCAATTTGAATCAACGCTTCGTATGAAGCATCTGCCACACCCTGTGCAGTAAGTGATGCAAGACCGCGTTGTTCTCTGCGACTTACGGCTCTCGTTGCAGACTCACGTTCATTATTTGCCGCTGCTTCAAGTGCAGTAGCTCTGGCAACTAGAGCTGTCACTCTCTCTTCTAAGGTTCGTAGATTCAATCGCGCTTCTACTTCATCAGATCTAGCTGCAGAAACTTTTGAGCGAAGATCTTCAAGGTGAGTTAAATCTGGATTCACTGGAGTTTGGTGAGATTCGAATTGTGAAATAGCCGCGCTCAAATCTGCCTCATCGGATTCTCGCTGTGAACTAGCTTCGATGAGTGAGGCTAAAATTCTTTCAACTTCGCCTTGTGCGTTCTTAACGTTCTGACCAGCTACTGCCATTTGCTCGGCAAGACCTGACATTCTTGCATCAGATTCATTTAATTTAGCAAGTGCTAGTTCAAAAATATTCTTACGTGAAGCAAGAGTTTCAGTTGCACGAACAACTTCAAATTTAATCCGTTCGCAATTATTACTTACTTCTTGCAGTTGAGATTCACTCTTCTCGATAAGCGCTGAAATTTCGATTGCAGAGCTCTGGGCACTCGAGCCGCCGCGAACGCGAATCCGACTTAAAACATCGCCATCTCTTGTTATCGCAATAACAGAAGAATCGGCGCGCAGTGCACTTTCGGCTTCTGCCAAATCTTCAACAGCTACAAATCCGGAGAGTAGCGATGCAATCGCACTTCCAACCTCAGTAGACGAAACCAAACTTGCAAGCGAGGTAAATCCATTTGGGACTGAGCGATTTGATGAAGTGAAGCCATTATCTCCATCTACTACTAAAAGTTCTGATTGTCCGGCAGATTCGCGCTTCAACATAGTAAGTGCTGACACCGCAGATGAAATATCTGAAACAACAACTGAATCAGCAAGTGGTCCTAGCGCAGCAGCCACTGCAACTTCCCAACCTGGTGTCACATTAATCAAAGATGAAAGTCGACCGCGAGTTCGCGTTCCACTTGATAAAACAACCCCGGAACCATCGCGATGAACCAAACTTTCCTGGAGTGCGCGCAAGCGACCATCTAAACCAGAACGAGTTTTTTGTGCTTCACTATCTTTTGCAGTTAGTGTGTCCAATTCACTCTGCGCACTAGCTAATTGAGTCTTAGCCACTTCAAATTCTGAATCTAAGCCCGGTTCATTTGCATCAGCTGATGCGATTTGTGTTTCAAGTAAGGCAAACTCTTCGTGAAAACTTTGTAGACGTCTAGATGCTTCATCTTTAGTCTTAGTTAATCTTGTAATTTCGGCATTAGTTGCATCGATACGAGACTTGAGACCATTAATATGTCCTTCTTGGCGTGCAGTTCCTTCGCGTTGATCTGCGATTGCTCGAAGCGCAGCAGAAACACTATTTTCTTCAGTAATTAAATTAGCCTCTAAAGTTTTTAACTCTGAAGAGAGCACAGTCAATTTGATACTTGAATCGTTGACTTCATTGCGCAGAGATTGTTCTTCACCGCGAAGTGCTTGTGCCTCTAAATCCATACTCTCAGGATCGCGACCACTTGCCCGCGCCTCATCTGCCTCTTCGGATAAGAACCTGGCACGTTCTGACGCTAAGTTCTGAATTCCTCGGAATTTTTCGCGCTGCGCAGTTAATTGATAATAATTTTCTTGTGCTTTAACGAGTAGCGGATTTTCAATCAGCGCAGTGGCATCAATATCTTCCTCGCGAGCTCGTGCTTTATTTAGCGCAGTTTCTACTTCATCCTTACGGGCACGCAACGCCGATTCATCTGCAACTTCTGAGTCAACCGTAGATCTAAGTTGCAATAAATCATCCGCAAGTAATCGTAATTTTGAATCTCGGACATCAGATTGAATTGTTGAGGCTTTACGCGCAACTTCCGCCTGCTTACCAAGTGGTTTCAATTGACGGCGCAATTCAACTGTTAGATCTTGAATACGAGCCAAGTTTGCTGTCATTGAATCTAATTTACGAAGCGCTTTCTCTTTACGTTTGCGGTGCTTCAATACTCCGGCTGCTTCTTCAATAAATGCGCGTCGTTCTTCTGGGTTGGCAAGCAAAATCGCATCAAGCTGGCCTTGGCCTACGATTACGTGCATTTCCCGACCAATACCTGAATCACTTAGTAACTCTTGGATATCTAGAAGTCTCGTTGTTTCACCATTTAATTGATATTCACTTGCACCATTTCTAAAAAGAATTCTAGAAATTGTTACCTCTGTGAAATCAATTGGAAGTATGCCATCCGTGTTATCGATTGTTACCGAAACTTCGGCGCGACCAAGAGGTGCCCGACCAGATGTGCCCGCGAAAATAACATCTTCCATTTTTCCGCCACGCAAAGATTTGGCGCCTTGCTCACCCATAACCCAAGAGAGCGCATCAACCACGTTGGATTTACCCGACCCGTTTGGACCAACAACGCAGGTAATTCCAGGTTCGAAATTAAGCGAAGTCGAGGAGGCAAAGGACTTAAACCCTTTGAGGGTCATACTCTTTAAATACACAGGCGCAACCTATCGGAAAAGGGCTTACTGATTTCTGCGCGCACGCGGTGTGGGCTGACATTTTGGGCAAAAATGGGAAGATCTATTGGCAAATGTGATCCTTCGGATTTCTCGACCACATCTTGGACAGCCCTCGCCCTCTTGCCCATACGCCGAAAGAGAGCGCTCGAAATACCCACTCTCGCCATTTACATTTATGTAAAGGTCATCAAAAGAAGTTCCACCTACTTCAAGTGCCTCTGACATAACCTCTTTTGCACTTTCAATTAAATCTTTGATGCGAGAAACTTTCATTGTTTCGGTGCGACTTTCTGGATGAATTTTGCTTCGCCAAAGAGCTTCGTCAGCATAAATATTTCCAACACCACTCATAACACTTTGATCTAACAGCGCTCGTTTGATTTCGGTTTTCTTCTTGCTAAATCGCGAAATAGTTTCCGTTAAATCAAAAGCTGGATCAAAAGGATCTAGTGCAATATGTTGAACACAAGTTGGTAGCCCATTCAAAGTTTCTTCAACCCCAAGCCAACCAAAAGTTCTTTGATCAATGAAACGCAGCTCATGCTTACCAAGATTGAACCTGACCCTTAAATGCCGCTCATCAGACGCACTTTTTGGCTGAATTAAGAATTGCCCGCTCATTCCTAAATGTCCAACTAACACTTCTGGCCGGTCTAATTCAAACCAGAGGAATTTTCCACGCCTAGAAATATTTTTAACTCGAGCGCCTTTAAGTGAAGTCAGTGCGGTGATTGATTTTGGTGAAGTCGCACGGCGGTGGAGAACTTCGATTTCCTTGAACTTCTTACCAATTATATGTTCGGCTAAACCACGCCTGACAGTCTCAACTTCAGGAAGTTCGGGCACTTAATTCATCATAAGCAAACTTGGCAGCCGCTTGTTCAGCTTCCCGTTTTGACTTACCCTCGCCAACTTCAAATTTTTCATTTGAAACAATAACTACCGCTTCAAAACTTTTATTGTGGTCCGGACCAGATTCGGTAACTTCATAATCTGGTACGCCCATTCCTTTTGCTGCCACTAACTCTTGAAGCGCAGTTTTGGCATCCATGCCAAGGTCTAGCGCATCAGAAGAATCAATAGTTGCTCGGAACCATTTAAGAATAATTTCTTCAGTTAGTGCGTAGCCCTTCTCTAGGTAAATTGCACCGACAAGAGCTTCAAAAGCATTAGCAAGCATTGAATTTTTATCACGGCCACCGGTGATTTCTTCACCTTTACCAATTCGTAAATATTGGCCAAGTTCTAATTCTTTAGCGATAGGAACTAGCGCGGAATTATTTACTAAGCCCGCTCGCATTTTAGAGAGACGCGATTCATCTACATCTGGGAACTTTAAATAGAGTTCCCCAGTAATTATTAATTCAAGAACGCTGTCACCTAAGTGCTCTAGCCGTTCGTTAGTTGGTACGCCACCAAATTCACGCGAATATGAGCCGTGAGTAAAGGCAAGTTCGAGCAGATCACTTGAAATATTAGTTCCAAGTGCTGCGTTTAAACGATCGTACAGATTAAACCTCTACAACTTGACGTGAGTTATATGTACCGCAAGTTGGGCAAGCTGTGTGTTGCAACTTTGGTTGTTGACATTGCGCGCAATTTGCAATTGCTGCTGGCGTTGTCTTCCATGAGCTACGACGATGACGAGTGCGTGAGCGAGACATCTTTCGCTTTGGTACTGGCACTTTGGGCACCCCTTTTTGCTAATAAATTCATAACTTGAAGATGAATTACTGAAGGCGTAAGTATCCCTCAAATCCACCGATATTCAAAAACGAGCGTTACTTCTCCGTTAGGTCACCCTGACCGCTCCCGTTATTGCCGCCCGACCAATTCTCCAGCCCAGCCCAGCGAATATCGGCTGGAGCATGTTCGTGGTCCTCTGGGAGTTCAATCCACTTCATGCCGCAGTCGGGACATAGACCTGGGCAATCTGGGGTGCAGAGCGGGTTTATTGGGAGATTTAAAATTATTGCATCGCGAATCGGACCATCTAGATCAATTAATTCGCCATCCATCTGGCGAACTAAATCTTCGTCAAGATCATCTTCTTCAACTTTGTTTGGTCGCTTCTTCCCTGGTTTATTTTTCTTTCGGGCTTGACGAGGGTCTTCGACATATTCATATAGTTCTTGGAAAGATTCATCAACATCGTAATAAACAGCATCAAGACAGCGGCCACATTCCCCGCTTGCTTCAGTCCTAACCGTTGCGCTAGCAAGAATTCCTTCAGCAACTGATTCGATTCGAAGATCAATATCAATTGGCTCATCCTCGGCTATTGAGAGAACCTCGAAACCAAGTGCCTCATGAATATCAATTGTTAATTCATATTCTCGCAGCTCACCAGGACGGCGCGGCAAATCATGGGTGTTAAAGAGGAAGGGATTTTTAACCATCAATGATTTACTTATCGCCCAATTCTGAGAGCACTGACTTAGCATCTACGCCAGCAAGTTGGTCGCGACCACGGTTAACTACATCCATAGTCTTGTGAAGAATCACTTCAAGATTTGCAAGCCTGGAATCTACATATGCATCGATATCAGCCTGTTGACTTGCTGCTTCCTCGGCAACCTCATCTAAAATTCTACGAGCTTCTTTCTTTGCAGCTGCGACAATTTTAGTCTGTGAAATCATTGATTCAACTTCTTCACGAGCGTGAGCAATTATTTGATCAGCCTGCACCCGAGCTTCTTCTATGACGCTATCTTGTTCGCGCAAAATGGATTGTGCATTTGCTAAATCTAAAGGAAAGGCGGCGCGGGCACTATCTAGTAGTTCAAGAATTTCGCCACGGTGCAACACACAACTAGCTGAGAGTGGAACACCTCTGGCCTCCTCCACCATCGCAATTGCAGTTTCAATGCGCTCAACAACTTCCATTTATTTCTCCTCTACTTTCCAGCTAAGCGATTTTTTAAACGCTCTAAAAGTACTGCCGGGATATAACTAGATACATCGCCACCGTGGACCGCAATTTCCTTGACCAGAGATGATGATAAGAATGAATGTGCAGGAGCGGTTGAAAGGAAGAGCGTTTCAACGCCTTGCAATTGTAAATTGATTTGCGACATTTGAAGTTCATAATCAAAGTCGGTTACTGCTCGCAAGCCCTTAACAATTATTGAAATATCATTTTTCTTACAGTAATCGACCAATAAGCCAGACCATGAATCAACTTTCACATTTGGGAATTTTGTTGTTACTTCTTTCGTCATTTCAATACGTTCCTCGACGGTAAATAGCGTCTTCTTGGTCTTGTTGACCATAACCGCAATTACTACTTCGTCGAAAATTGAACTGGCTCGCTCGATGATATCGAGGTGGCCAAAGGTAATGGGATCAAAAGACCCGGGGCAGACGATGCGTTTCACGGCAAAACGCTAGCAGAATAACCACCGTAGAAGATACTTCCCTGTCCATATGAACGGACTTTCTCCTCGATAAATGGTTGTGGCCAAGAAAATTGCGACTTCTTCGTCTTGCGCTCAATCGCGATTATTCCATTTCGTTTTAGCAAATTATTTGAGTTAATTTCAATTAATATTTTTTCAATGACACTATTTTCCACATCGTATGGTGGATCCATAAAAATAATATCAAAAGAGATTTGGTGTGGTGTCGCTACAAATCTTTCAGCAGATGTTGTGACTACTGTGAATTTTCCAGCCTCGCTTTTTACTAGACCAAAATTCTTACTTGCAATTCCTGCGGTTGGTGCATGATCTTCGATGGAATAAACATTGGCCGCTCCCCTAGAAAGCGCTTCAACACCAACTGCCCCAGAACCAGAAAATAAATCTAGAAAATTTAATTCGGACATTGAACCAAATTCTGATTCGAGCGAGGAGAACAAGCCCTCTCGAGCGCGATCCGATGTTGGCCGGGTTTTTTCAGTAGGAGAAAATAAATTCTTTCCCTTACTAGTTCCAGCAATAATCCTCATTGGCGAACCGTAACCTGCTAGCCCTTATCTAAGAAAGCTGAACGCTCTTCTTCCTTCAAAATACTAACTTGAACTGCCAAAGCGGGGTGGTTCGCCAATTTTGGATCCTTGGTTATCAATTCGACTGCGACTCTTCTCGCTTCTTCAATTAGTTCTTCATCACGAAGAACTCTAAGCAATCTAAGGTGCGACTTGGTTCCAGATTGCGCACGACCCAATACATCGCCCTCACGACGTTGATCTAAATCAATTCTTGATAATTCAAAACCATCTAGCGTTCCTGCTACTGCGCTAAGTCTGGCCATCGCCGGCGAATCATCTGGCGCACCTGAAACCAATAAGCAAAGTCCCGGTGTAGTGCCGCGACCAACGCGACCACGTAGCTGGTGCAATTGTGAAACACCAAATCTATCCGCATCCATAATCACCATCATTGATGCGTTAGGGACATCGACTCCAACTTCAATAACAGTTGTTGCAACAAGCACATCTATTTCACCGTTCGCAAATGCACTCATGGTTTCATCTTTTAACTCTGAACTTTGGCGGCCATGCAATGGTGCGAGCTTTAACCCTTTAAGCGCCCCGGTAGCCAACTTTGGCGCTAGCTCTTCCACGCTTGTCATTTTCTCGGTTCCGGATAACTCTTCACTTGTAATTTCATCGCCCATCATTTTCGCCATCGCAATATCGGCTTCTGAAATCTTTACCTTCGTGACATCATCTTCGGTTTCAGAAATACGAGGCGCAACGATATAAACCTGATGCCCCTTTGCTACTTCCTCTTTCACCCGGGCCCATGCTCTATCTAAATAATGTGGTTTTTCTAGAACCGGAATTACATGAGTTTCTATCGGGATGCGCCCACTCGGTAGTTGACGAAGAGTCGAGACATCTAAATCCCCGAAGATTGTCATTGCAACAGTTCTTGGAATTGGTGTTGCAGTCATAACTAATAAATGTGGTGGCTTTTTGGCTTTCATGCGGAGTGCATCGCGTTGCTCAACGCCGAATCTATGTTGTTCATCAACAACAACAAGTGCCAAATCATCAAACTCAACGCCTTCACTTATTAGCGCATGCGTTCCAATAACTATGCCTGCCTCACCATTTGCAATTTTCCCAAGTGCCTCGCGCTTTTGTGCTATTGCCATAGATCCAGTTAGTAGAGCAAGTTGAGTGCCTTCGCCACTACCTTGCAGCGTTCCGGCCTGCGCTAGATCACCGAGTAGTTTTGCGATAGTTTTAAAATGTTGTGTCGCCAAGACTTCAGTTGGGGCAAGAAGTGCGGCTTGGCCACCAGATTCAATAACTGAGAGCATTGCGCGTAATGCAATTACAGTTTTACCAGAACCAACTTCGCCTTGCAGCAATCGATGCATTGGATGTGGCTGCTGCATATCATTTTCAATTTCGGTATTTACTTCTACTTGTCCGCTTGTATATTTAAATGGCAGTTTTGCTTCAAAGACATTCACTAAGCCATTTGTCGAAATTTTTCGAGGCGTTGCATCAAGTTCTTTTAACTCCGCTCTTCGACCAGCAAGCAAGAGCTGCAACAAAATGGCTTCATCAAATGTTAAACGTAACCTAGCTAAATCTGCCGCCTCAATTGATTCAGGCTTATGAATTGAGAGAAATGCACCTTTGAGCGTTGGATAGCCGAATTCCGTTATTACACTTTCAGGCAAATAGTCTTCAACTTCATCTAATGAATCCAGAACTAATTCAACACACTGTGAAATTTTCCAAGATGGCATTTTTCCGCCTGCTGGATAAACCGGTAAATACTTTCCGGCAAATGCTGCGAGCGCCGAATCAACATCATCACCATCAGGAATTAATTGGTAATCCGGGTGTGACAATTGACGTTTGCCGTTGAAGGATCCAACTTTCCCGGCGAACATTCCAGTCTTGCCAATTTTCAACTCTTTCTCGCGCCACGGTTGATTAAAAAAGGTAAGTGACATAACGGCGCTCCCATCAGTCACATTTACTTCCAAAATATTGCGACCATTTGCGCGCCTAGTTTTTACCGCAGCAATTTCGGCTAAAACAGTTACTTCATCGCCCTCGAGCAATCCAGAGATATCGGAGAATTCACCACGTACGACATAGCGCCGTGGATAGTGTCGGAGCAGGTCCTCAACGGTTTGCATCCCAAATACCTTGGCGAGGGCATCGGCCGTTCGGTCCCCAATGATGCCCTTTAGACGATCTGTAAGTCTTGCCATTGTTGCCATGGGCATATCTTCTCGCGCGGATTAGCCAATCCCTGTGTAGACGGGGTAATCTTTGCGACTTATTGCGAAACCCGTAATTTAACTTGATTCAAGGGAGAAACACCGTGTCCTCTAACTGCGATATCTGCGGCAAAGGTCCTAGCTTTGGCAACAAGGTCTCCCACTCAATGCGCAAGACTCGTCGTCGCTGGAATCCAAATATCCAACGCGTTCGTACTCTTGTAGGCGGAACACCTAAGCGTCAGAATGTTTGTGCTTCATGCCTAAAGGCTGGAAAAGTTACTCGCTAATTTAGTTTTAAAAGTGGCGAAAGCCAGTTGCAGGTAATTTCGAAACTCCAGAAACACTCACACCAGATCCATTAACAACCTTACCGATTACAAACGCGCCTTCAGGAACATCTGATGAAGTAGTTGCGACAAATACATGATCCTCGCCCCCTGCTAATACCAAATCCCAAATCTCTAATTCTGTTGCTTCACCTAACTCTTTAAATCCAGGAATAGCAGATATCAGTTTAGACTCTAATTCAATCCCGACATTCGATGCACTCGCGATGTGGTTTAACTCGGAAAGCAGCCCATCGCTGACATCGCACATGGCATTTGCGGTACGAAACTTCTTGGCTAATTCATAATTTAAAACTGGTTTTTTATGCGCTGATATAAATGTGGAATCGGTAACGCCACTTTGTAATTGGGATAATCCGGCTGCCGATTTTCCGGGCAAGCCCGAAATAATTACTGAGTCCCCCACTTTGGCGCCCGAGCGCGTAATTGGGTTTGTAACTTCCCCAAAAACTGAAATAGAGATAACTAATTTTTCGGCACGCGAGATATCTCCGCCGACTATCGCTGCCCCAACTAAATCAGCCTCACTTTTAATTCCATTAGCCAGCGCTTTAATTTCTGCGATCCCGAAATCTGAAGTTAAGCCTGCGCTTACCAATAAATATTTTGGATCACCGCCCATTGCAAATATGTCCGCTAAATTTGCTGCAGTTATTTTTGCGCCAATCTCGTGCAAGCTTGACCATTCGCGCTTGAAGTGGACGCCTTCTACTGCCATATCTGTTGCCAATACTGAATTTTGCGGACTAGCTTTAATTACAGCCCCATCATCGCCGATTCCTACAAGTATGTTGGGATCCGAGAGCGTAAAGACCGCAGAGAGCGCGGCAATCAACTCGGACTCGCTAGCCACTTTAAATCCTCCCTAAAATACTAATTCCCAAACCAACTCTAGAGGCGGTAGCCTTTAACACTGCAATCACGGCGCTGTGGCAAGCAGAAAATTTAGGAGTAATTCAAATGTCAGTTCAAGTATTCATCCTCATTCAAACTGAAGTTGGTAAGGCTACAAGTGTTGCAAAAGCAGTCTCAGCTATTCCAGGTGTGACTCTGGCTGAAGGCGTCACAGGACCTTACGATGTAATTATGCGAGCCGAATCACCAAGCATGGAAGATTTGGGACGCGCAATTTTGGCAAAAGTCCAAGCAGTTCCAGGAATTACCCGCACGCTAACTTGCCCTGTAACCACTTCATAAGTTTTAGGTTATTTAGCGCGTTACATTTATTGGACGCGCAATAGCCGCTTCGATCAAGTTTGTAATCAATTCGGTATATCCAATTCCACCAGCAGCCCATAGCTTTGGGAAAACTGAAGTTGCAGTGAACCCAGGCATAGTATTTATCTCATTAATAATTATCTCGGTGCCGGTATAGAAGAAATCAACCCGTGCCAAACCTTCACAACCAAGTGCGTCAAAAGCTTGCGTGGCATAGTTTTGAATCTCTTCTTGAACGCCAAATGGCAGAGGCGCTGGAACAACTAATTGAGTTGAGTCATCTAGGTATTTAGCATCGAAATCGTAGAATTCATGATTGCCTAAAATCTTAATCTCGCCCACAGGCGATGCGATCGCAACCCCGTTTAATTGGAGAACTGCACATTCAATTTCTCGCGCATTGATAGCGCTTTCGACGAGTACCTTTGTATCAAACTGCATTGCAAAATTAATAGCAGTCTTCAACTCTTTAACGCTTTTGACTTTACTTGTTCCACGACTTGAGCCACTTCGAGCGGGCTTAACAAAGAGCGGATTACCGAATTCAGTTGCACTGGCCAGAATGCGAACTTCATCAATCTGCCAATCTCGTTGGTGAATAACCATTCCGGGTGCAACTTTTAAACCATGTGATTGAAAAATTGGTTTTGCAAAAGATTTATCCATACCTGCTGCACTCGCTAAAACTCCAGAGCCAACATATTTGATTCCAGCCATTTCGCATTGACCCTGGAATGTTCCATCTTCACCATAAGGACCATGCAGGACTGGGAATAGAAGAGCCACATTTAACTTTTCGATACTAGTTTCTGGAAGATCATCGCTAATTTCCGGTAGGACATCGCCTTGAATTCTTAAGTTGTAATCAGCTGGTGGCAGAACCCACTTGCCCGCTTTTGTGATTCCGATTAAAACTGGTTCATATTTATCTAGATCAATTGCTGATAAGACCCCACCTGCAGAAATGCAGGAAATCTCATGTTCGCTTGATTTTCCGCCGGCAACGATTCCGACTTTAATTCGGCTCATTAAATCTCAGCCGCCATGCTTACAGTCATAAGTCGAGTTATAGCTTCGCTTGGCGAAATTCGATCTCTAACAACATCAGCCACTACTTCAATAATCGGAACTTCCACACCAACTCGGTGAGCAAGTTCAAGAATCGCCGCGGCAGATGCAACTCCCTCAACCGTCTTGGCAACTTCAATGCGTGCTTGCGCCATTGTGCCGCTTCGACCAAGGGCCTCACCAAATGTTCTATTTCTCGATAAACCAGAACCACAAGAAGCTACTAAATCGCCCATTCCAGCAAGCCCGAGGTTCGTAAGTGGATTTGCTCCGTAACCATTTCCAAATCTGGCTACTTCACTAAGCCCACGAGTAATAATCATCGCTTGGGTGTTTTCACCAAGTTCGAGTCCAATTGCCATACCAACTGCAAGTGCAATTACGCTCTTTGCCGCACCTGCTAGTTCGCAACCTACTAAATCTTCTGAAGGATAAATTCGGAAGTAAGGGGTTGTGAATGCATCAATCATTAATTGTGAAATTTCACTATTTGATGAAGCTGCTACCGCACCAGCTGGTTGCCTTAATGAAAGTTCGCCTGCCAAATTTGGACCAGTAATCAAACCAATTCTTGCCGGTGGGATTCCTAAAATTTCAGTTACAACTTCCGTCATTCGCAGTTGTGTTTCAGCTTCGATTCCCTTTAATGTGCTTATTACTGGTTTATCGCTTGGAAAGTTTTTAACCCACCCCGACAAATTTTCGCGAAGTGATTGTGCCGGTATAGCGAGCACGAGTGAATCCCCAAAATCAAAGGCTTCTTGAATATCAACAGTTGCCCGAAGTTGTACAGGAAGTGAAATTCCTGGCAAATACTTTCCGTTTGTATTTTTATTATTTATTTCATTTACTACATCCGAATTGCGCCCCCAAATTAAAACATCTTGACCAGAATCACAGAGAACTTGTGCAAGAGTTGTTCCCCAAGCACCGGAACCGAGAACGGTAAACTTTGACATTTAACTAATCCTTCGCTTTCTTATTATTCTTCTTGAAATTACCCGTGCGAGGTAGGCTGGAATCATGTGAATCGAAAATTGCATCAGGTGCTAATTCTCCCCTAATTTCCTCCAACAATTTAGTAATTCCAGACATTGCATACGCTGTAGCTTCCACAAGCGCCGCCTGATCTTCCTCTTTCCCATACCATTTGCTGAAATCTAGGGCAGGACCAGCGAGATATCTAATTTTTGTACGCCGCCATAGAACAATCTTCTTTGAATATGGCGCCAATAGATTCTGGTCCCCCCATTGTGCAATCGGAATCACCGGCGCCTTGCTTATTATTGCCAGCCTTGCAATCCCGGTCTTTGCAACCATCGGCCACAGTTTTGTATCTCGAGTAAGCGTTCCCTCTGGATAAATTCCAACACAATGTCCCGCTTCCAATAGTCCAAGCGCGCTATCAAGAGCATGTGACGCCTTATCCGATTCTCTGGCTACTGGAATCTGTCCAGCACTCAAAATAATTTTTCCAAGAATTGGGATTTTAAATACCGAATCTTTTCCTAAATATCTAACTGCGCGACCATTGCCATAAAGAAAATGCGCAAACACCAAGGCGTCCGCATATGAAAGATGATTTGAAATAACTATTACTGGGCCAGATTTCGGAAGATTTTCAACCCCGCGCCATTCGCGCTTTGTTAGAACATTTAGAATTGGAATAACAATTGCGGCCGCATACTTAAAAGTTTTATTGGTTCCGAGTGGATAACCGCTTGGTGCCTCGAATTGCATGACTACATCCTAATTCGCAATTAGTAATTCTCATTAAAAAGAGGGAACCATTTATGGCTCCCTCTTTTAAATTACTTAACGACTAGCGACGCTTTGCAGCCTTCTTCGCTGGCTTCTTCTTTGCAGGAGCCTTCTTCTTTGGAGCCGCCTTCTTAGCTGCTGGCTTAGCAACAACCTTTACTGGTGGCTTTGGAGCTGCTTCAAGTTTACGTGCGCCAGAAATAACTTCCTTAAGCGCCTTTGCTGGCAAGAAACGAACTTTCTTACTTGCCTTGATTTGAATTGTTTCGCCAGTGAAAGGATTACGACCCTTACGTGCTGGACGATCAACTTTCTTAAACTTACCGAAATCATTGATCATTACATCTTCGCCCTTTGAAATGTTGCGAACGATGGTGTCAAAAACTACATCTACTGCACGAGCCGCTTCCTTCTTGCTATCGCCGAAGTGCGGAGCTAATGCTGCGATGAACTGGGCCTTGTTCATATTAATCCCCTTATTACGCGTAAAATTTAGGCGTTCGCCTAACTTGGTTAGAAATCTACGCGTCTAAACAAATAACTCGTGACATATCTTGGGGCGTGTCGGAATTTATAATTTCTATTTCAAATGCAAAAAATGCACTTTTCACGCGAGAAAAACTCTAGATTATAACTTTAGAGTTTTGAAAATATCTTTGTTTACGAAAGTGCAGGAAGTGTTTTAGGCTTAAAACTTGGCCTAGATTCTTCAAAAGCACTCACAAGATCAATGTTTTTAAGCGTAAGGCCGATGTCATCAAGACCTTCCATCAAGCGCCATCTGGTGTAATCATCGATTGCAAACGCAATCGACTTACTTCCGAAGCTGACTGTCTTTGCTTCAAGGTCCACTTTGATTTGGGTTTTAGGGTCAGCCTCGACCGCAACCCAAATGGCTTCAATATCTGCTTGATCAATTACAACAGTAAGCAACCCGGCCTTCTGGGAATTGCCACGAAAGATATCTGCAAAGCGGCTAGAAAGCACTACTTTAAAACCATAATTTTGTAGCGCCCATACAGCGTGCTCACGGGACGAACCGGTTCCGAAATCGACGCCGGCTACAAGAATTGTAGCGCCAGAATATTCTGGCTTATTTAGTACGAACTCTGGATCATTGCGCCAAGCGCCAAAGAGGCCATCTTCAAAGCCGCTCTTTGTAACACGCTTCAAATACACAGCGGGAATTATTTGATCGGTATCAACATTGCTTCTGCGAAGTGGAAGAACGCTGCCGGTATGACTTAAATATTTTTCCATTTTTTTCTCCTTACAAATCTGCCGGTGATGAAAGCGTGCCACGTATCGCAGTTGCTGCTGCGACAAGTGGGCTTACTAAGTGAGTGCGTCCACCTTTACCTTGACGACCCTCAAAGTTTCTATTTGAAGTTGAAGCAGAACGCTCGCCAACTGCAAGCTGATCTGGGTTCATACCAAGACACATAGAACAACCTGCGGTGCGCCATTCGGCTCCTGCATCTAGAAATACTTTATCTAGTCCTTCGCTTTCTGCTTGCAATCTAACGCGAGCGGAACCTGGAACAACTAGCATCCGAACTTCTTTAGAAATCTTCTTTCCTTTAAGCACATCTGCAGCAGAGCGTAAATCTTCGATACGACCGTTGGTGCAAGAACCTAAGAAAATTGTGTCGACCTTAATGTCTTTAAGAGGTGTGCCAGCAACAAGTCCCATATAAGTAAGGGCTCGTTCTGCTGCTCCGCGCTCTTCAGCATCAGTGATTTCCGCTGGGTTTGGCACCTTTGAATTAAGCGGTAAACCTTGGCCTGGGTTTGTTCCCCAAGTGACGAATGGTTCTAACTCATCGGCATTAAGTGAAATCTCTACATCAAACTTTGCATCAGAATCTGATTGCAGAGTTTTCCAATATGAAACTGCAGCATCCCAATCAGCACCCTTAGGTGCATGCGGCTTTGCCTTCAAGTATTCGAAGGTAATTTCATCCGGCGCAATAAGACCAGCGCGGGCGCCCGCTTCAATCGACATATTGCATACGGTCATTCGTGACTCCATTGAAAGCGCACGAATTGCAGAACCGCGGTATTCAAGAACGTAGCCCTGTCCTCCGCCAGTTCCAATCTTTGCAATGATTGCCAAAATAATATCTTTACTTGTCACACCTGGTTTTAGCGTTCCTTCAACATTTATCGCCATCGTTTTTGGGCGCACAAGTGGAAGGGTCTGAGTTGCGAGAACATGTTCAACTTCTGAAGTTCCAATACCGAATGCAAGCGCACCAAATGCACCATGTGTTGAGGTATGTGAGTCCCCGCAGACAATTGTCATTCCAGGTTGAGTAATTCCGAGTTGTGGTCCAACCACGTGAACAATTCCCTGCTCTACATCGCCAAGTGAGTGGATGCGAACAGCGAATTCGGCGCAATTGTTGCGCAACGTGTCTACTTGCAGCTTTGAAACTGGATCAGCAATTGGTTTATCAATATTTAGTGTTGGAACGTTGTGGTCTTCAGTTGCAATAGTTAGCTCCGGGCGGCGAACTTTTCGATTGGCTAGGCGCAGACCATCAAAAGCTTGCGGGCTTGTAACTTCATGAATTAAGTGCAGATCGATATATAGAAGATCTGGTTCGCCTTCGTGTTGGCGAACAATGTGATCAGCCCAAATCTTTTCGGCTAACGTCTTTCCCATCACAGCCCCTTAATACTTTCCCTAAACACTTGCATTTCAAATGATGAGATGCCAGTATTACATCGTGGACAGAAAGAATAGCGGAGTTGGCGTATTAGATAAAGCCGTAAAAATTCTGGCCTGCCTCGAAGCTGGCCCGCATTCGCTATCTGATCTTGTGGCGGCAACTGGAATCGCTCGCCCTACTGCTCATCGTTTGGCAGTAGCACTCGAATTTCATCGCATAGTTTCTAGAGATTACGCGGGACGTTTCATTCTGGGCCTTAGATCATCTGAATTAGCTTCAGCCGCGGGCGAAGATCGGTTACTGGCCGTTGCTGGTGCTGCGCTAACCGCACTTCGCGATGCAACTGGTGAAAGCTCCCAGCTTTATCGCCGTCAAGGTGACCAACGTATTTGTGTAGCTACAGCCGAACGTTTATCTGGGCTTCGAGATTCAGTTCCAACCGGAACCGTATTAACTATGCAGGCGGGTTCGGGCGCCCAAATACTTCTGGCTTGGGAAGATGCCGACAAATTACATCGCGCACTTAATAACTCTAAATTTACCGCCGCTTCGCTTGCTGCTGTGAGACGACGTGGTTGGGCACAATCAGTTGGCGAACGTGAAGCAGGTGTTGCTTCTGTATCTGCGCCAGTTCGTGGGCCAAATAATAAAGTTATTGGCGCTGTAAGTATTAGTGGACCCGTTGAGAGATTAGGCCGCCAACCAGGTCGAATTCATGCTGCCGCTGTTGTGGCAACAGCTGCAAGATTGACGGAGTATTTAGCTAAAAAGTAGCGGCACATCAGGCTATTTTTGCCAGATTCACACTTTAAATTACTAAGATTCCAAGGTGCAGAGCTCGCCAGAAATCCTAAAGGCTCTCGAGAATGAATCGATAGAAATTCTCCGAGAGACCGCCGCCTCGTTTGCCAAACCGGTAATGCTCTATTCAATTGGAAAAGATTCCTCAGTCTTATTGCACCTTGCTCGCAAAGCTTTCTATCCAGCGCCAATTCCATTTCCACTTTTGCATATTGATACCACTTGGAAATTTAAAGAGATGATCTCCTTTCGAGATGAAGTTGCTAGTAAATATGGTTTGGAATTAATCGTTCACACCAATCAAGAAGGCGTGCAAGAAGGAGTCACTCCATTTACTCGTGGAATCTCTGAATACACCCGAATTATGAAAACCTTAGGGCTTCGCCAAGCACTTGATAAATATGGGTTTGATGGTGCAATTGGTGGATCGCGTCGAGATGAAGAGAAGAGTCGGGCCAAAGAACGAATATTCAGTGTTCGTGAATCGGGCCACCGTTGGAATCCGAGAGAACAGCGTCCCGAACTTTGGCGCACTTACAACACGCGTCTTCGCCCAGAACAATCAATGCGAATTTTTCCAATATCGGATTGGACTGAATTAGATGTTTGGCATTACATAAGTCTGAATGAAATTCCGATTAATCCTCTCTACTTCGCAAAAAAAAGACCTGTAGTTTGGCGCGGTGACCAAATGCTTATGGTCGATGATGAAAGATTCCCTTTAATAAATGGCGAGATCCCAGAGAATCGTTTAATTAGATTTAGAACTTTGGGTTGCTATCCCCTAACTGCAGCGGTTGAATCTACTGCAACAACGATTGCTGAAGTTTTAGCGGAAGTATCAGAGGTTAAATTATCTGAACGTGCCACACGATTAATTGATGGCGATAAAGAAGATTCAATGGAGAAGAAGAAAACCGAGGGCTATTTCTAATGGCTACTCTAAAAACTAAACCGCTAATTCGCCTCTTAACATGTGGCAGTGTTGATGATGGAAAATCAACTTTAATCGGCCGGCTACTTGTCGAAACTGACAGCATTCCTCATGACACAGTGGCGACCGCAAGAAGCGTTCGCCGCGGTGGTTCAACAATTGCGGCAGGTGAAATTGATTTCTCACTACTAACCGACGGGCTTGAAGCAGAACGCGAACAGGGAATCACAATCGATGTTGCATACCGTTCGATGTCACTTCTAAATGGCAGCCGATTGATAATTGCAGATGCACCTGGCCACGAGCAATACACACGCAACATGGCTGTTGCAGCGTCCAGATCCGATGTTGCACTTGTGCTACTTGATGCAGCCCGTGGCGTGAGACCACAGACACTTAGGCATTTAACAATCTGCGCTCTTATGGGAGTAAGTAGAGTTGCAATTGTTATTAACAAATTAGATATGTTTGATTATTCGAAAGAAAAGTTTGCCGAGATTTCTGCACAGATTGCTCCTGCTGTAGCCCGGTTGAACATAGCTGAACATGCAATTATTCCAGTAAGCGCACTAGTCGGAGATAACGTAGTTTTTAAAGGTGAAAATATGGATTGGTATACCGGGCCGACTCTTCTTGAATATATCCAGAATCAGAATTTAGCCGAGGATTCCATGACCAGCCCACACTTTGGAATTCAATACATCTCCAGAGTAGATACTTTTCGCGGATTAGCTGGAACTTTAGTAAATGGAAAATTTAAAGTTGGCGACGAAGTTGTAATTCTGCCAAGTAAGAAGAAGGCAACGATTGCAAAAATGGTCACCTTCGACGGTGAATTAACAACTGCAGGTCATGAACAAACACTTAATATCGTTCTCGAACCAGAGGTCGATGCTGCGCGCGGAGATGTTCTCCACCTTGCGACGAATGCGAAACCACCGGCAGATAGATTTACTGCAAATATTGTCTGGCTTGGTGAAGCCGAACTCATCCATAGCCGCTCTTACCTTTTGATTTCAGGGTCTACTTCTACGCCGGCCATTGTCACAACTATTAAACATAAAATTAATATCGAATCTGGCGAGCATGATTCCGTTCGTACCCTGAAAATGAATGAAATTGGCGTTGTTGAAATTGCAACCGACTCTCCTGTTGCGCTCTCTAACTATATTGATTCCCGCGAGACCGGAAACTTTATCCTGGTTGATCGCTCTACTTTAAATACTGTCGGCGCCGGAATGATTGTGCATGCGCTGCGTCGTTCTGAAAATGTTACAGAACAAGCTTATGAAATTAATGCGGAGAAGCGCGCGGCCCAGAAAGGCCAGGTTGGCAAAGTTCTCTGGTTCACCGGATTGAGCGGTTCTGGTAAATCAACTATTGCTAACGAACTTGCAAAAGAACTCTACGCACTTGGCCGACATGTTTATGTTCTAGATGGCGACAACTTGCGGCTTGGTTTAAATAAGGATTTGGGATTTGCTAAAGAAGATCGCGCCGAGAATGTTCGTAGAGTCTCTGAAGTTGCAAAACTAATGATGGATGCAGGACTAATAGTTATTGTCGCACTTGTAAGTCCGTTCCGCGTTGATCGCGATCAAGCCCGCGAATTATTTGAACCTGGTAAGTTCATTGAAATTTGGGTTAATACTCCAGCCGAATTATGTGCGAAGCGAGATCCAAAAGGTCTCTACAAGAAAGCGGCGGCCGGGGATTTACCAAACATGACGGGAATCGGTCAAGAATATGAGGCCCCACTCAATGCTGAATTGGTTCTAGATGGCACACTTGAATTAAAAATAAGCACTGAGATAGTTATGGAGATCGCGAGATGACTTGGTTACCGTTTGCAATTGCTGGTGCCATTGCCCAATTGATTGATGGCTCACTCGGAATGGGATTTGGATTAACAAGTTCCACACTTCTATTAACTCTTGGCGCATCTGCCGCAGTAGCTTCTGCCGCAGTTCATGCTGCAGAAATTGGAACAACTCTCGCCTCTGGTTTATCTCATTGGCATCGCGAGAATGTTGATACCAAAATACTTTTTCGTCTTGCAATCCCTGGTGGCATCGGAGCAGCGCTTGGTGCAACATTTCTGTCCTCAATTGACTTAACAAATGGGCGCATTTTTATCTCGACAATTTTGTTACTCCTTGGCTTTATTCTGGTTTATCGGAATATTTTCCAAGCAAATCAACCAAACTTAATTGAGATTTCTAATCCTAATTATTTAACGTATCTTGGCTTCACCGGTGGCTTCATCGATGCTTCTGGTGGTGGCGGATGGGGGACGGTTGTAACTCCAACCCTCATGGCTACAACTCAAACTGAGCCAAAGAAAATTATTGGCACAGTAAGCGCTGCCGAATTCATCGTTGCAGTTTGTGCAAGCTTGGCCTTTTTGGCGAATATTGCACGTCTAGATATTGATTGGGCCGCTGTTGGTGGATTGGCGCTTGGTGGAATTTTAATGGCACCGCTTGCAGCAAAACTTGTCAC
>CAWURN010000045.1:0-3005 GCA_963924835.1 Candidatus Nanopelagicaceae bacterium
AACCGGTAAAGAATGGATAAATGTATGAGTACAGAATTTGCAGGATTAAGCGCAGTTGTCACCGGAGCTGGTTCAGGAATCGGACTTGCTACCGCAAAAATTCTAAAGGAGCGTGGCGCAACGGTTTATGGCCTAGATCTATCTGAAGGTGGGATGGCTGGCATAGCAACCTGGATTCAATGCGATGTCGGAGATGATGCCTCTGTTGCCAAAGCATTTGAAGGCATTTCAAAGTTAGACATACTTATTAATAATGCAGCCATTAGCGCAGTTGGCACAATTGAAGCTAATTCATCTGAAGAGTGGCTAAAAGTAATGAATGTAAATGTTCTTGGAATCGTTCGTACCTCAAAATCTGCGCTTCCACTTCTACGCAAAAGTAAAGCAGCCGCAATTGTTAATACCTGCTCAGTTGCTGCAACTGCTGGAATTCCAAAGCGCGCGGTTTACAGCGCATCTAAAGGCGCAGTTCTTTCACTAACACTCGCAATGGCTAATGACCATATTGTTGATGGCGTTCGCGTTAACTGTGTTAATCCAGGAACCGCTGATACACCTTGGGTACAACGTTTACTTGCACAAGCAGCAGATCCAGTGGCCGAGAGAAAAGCACTTGAAGCCCGTCAACCACTAGGTCGTCTCGTTTCATCAGAGGAAGTTGCTAGTGCAATCTGTTATCTAGCGAGTCCACTTCAAGGATCAACCACTGGTACTTCGTTAAATGTTGATGGTGGAATGCAAGGCTTACGCATCCCTAAGTAGTTCTACTTCTCTTCCAGGATTAGCGAAACAGAATTGATGCACCATCTTTGATCAGTTGGTACTTCATAACCTTCACCTTCAAAGACGTGTCCTAAATGCGATCCACAATTTGCACAACGAACTTCAATTCGAACACGCATGCCAAGTGAGCGATCTTCAATTAACTCAACAGCATCATCTTTTGTTGGTGCATAAAAAGATGGCCAGCCACACCCTGAATGAAATTTTGTTTCACTTTTAAAGAGCTCGTGATTGCAAGCCTTGCAGCGATAACTTCCGACCTTGTCGCTATCGGTGTATTCACCAGTAAATGGCCGCTCGGTTGCACCTCTCCGAAGGACATCAAAGGAGAGTGAATCTAATTTCGAAGCAAGTTCTGCTTCGTTTATTTGTGTTGGATACTTATTATCTGCGCCGATTCCATTGGACATAAGCGCATATTACGCAAACTTCTCTGGTCCTGCCATAGATAGAATTAGGCCATGCGTAAATTCGTTAAAAGAGTTAGGAAGCTCTTTGGCGACCGTAAATCTTGGGTGCGCTTGATTGTCGTTTCTGCACTGGCTTCTGGCGTCGCTTGGCAGCTTGGAGATTTATTAATTAAAGATGGTGGCGTAGTTGCGGCAATCATCTGTGCGCTGAGTATTCGAATCTCACTTTATAAATCTATTCGTGAAGGTTTTGGCCAGATAGTCGGAACAGCAATTGGCGCCGGTGTTGCACTGGCTTGCGTCACAATATTTGATCTCGGCCTTATTTCGGTCGCTTTAACAGTGCTTTTATGTTCTGTTGTTGCTCGTGCTTTGCATCTTGGGGAAGTTGCATCAGTAAACGTCCCAGTAACTGCACTAATCGTAATTGGTCCAGGTCTAAGTGAGAGCACAGCATTTTCTAGATTATCTTCAACGTTAATTGGAGCGGCGGTAGCAATCGCATTTTCGTACTTTTCGCATGCAAATACTCCAGCAGGTCGAACAGTCGACAAGATAAGTTCGCTTGCAAATAAATGTGCAAAATTATTAGGGGAAATGTCAGAAGGAGTTGCCGCTGGTTACACCCAAAATGAAGCTGGCAATTGGCTCGCAAAGGCTCGGTTGTTAGTAGAAGAGATTCCCGGAGTTCGTGCACAATCACAAGAGGCACGTGGCTATGCAAAATGGTTTCCAACTGCCCAAGTTGATGAAGCTGAAGAACTTTATGTAAGGGGAGTAGCGGTTGAACATACTGTTGTTCAAGTCAGAACAATTGCACGAAACCTCTTTGATTCTGCAGTTAAGGGTGGAATTGCTGAAGAATCAAAACGAGATATTGCGCAAGCCCTTTCTGCTGCAAGTTTTGCCGTAAGTTCTAAGGCCGAACAAATTAAAACTGCAGAGGGAATTGCCGAATCAAGATCAGCAACTCAAGATGCAAGAATTGCTGGCGCAGCGCTTGCTGATTCATTAATGGATTCATCTAGTGATGTTGACCAAGAGCAAATTGTTCGTGGAATTTCTCTAGTTTCAAATATTTCTATAATTGCAGATTCCTTAGATGAATCTTCACCAGCCTTGCATGATGTTTTGACTCCAGGAGAACCTGCCGTGAATCAGGTTTTGAAAGTTTCGCCTAAGGAACAAGGCGCAAGATTTGGTGTGCGAATTTCTAAACTTTCTAAACTATTGAAGCCATTTATCTCGCTTAAAAGACGGTTCCGCAATTACTTTTAACTGATAAAGCGGGCAAAATTTCTCCCATTTCCAGAGTGGTTGTAGGCTCGGTCTCTGTTCCAAATGCCCCCCTAGCTCAGTCGGTAGAGTGTTTCCATGGTAAGGAAGAGGTCAACGGTTCGATTCCGTTGGGGGGCTCGGTTAAACTTATTTCAATATAAATAAGTATTTCCAGTTAGATCCTTGGCGGGATAGCTCAGCTTGGTAGAGCAAACGGCTCATAATCGTTGTGTCGCCGGTTCAAATCCGGCTTCCGCTACTCAAATTTTAGAAAAGCGCAGGTTTGAAGTAACCTAGCGCTCTTAATTAAGAAGGAGCACCACTATGGCAAGCAAGAGCGCGGATGTACGCCCAAAGATCACAATGGCCTGCGTAGAGTGCAAAGAACGTAACTACATTACAAAGAAGAACCGTCGTAACGATCCAGATCGTCTTGAACTTAAGAAGTTCTGTCCACGTTGCAAGCTTTCAACAACACACCGCGAGACTCGCTAATCCGATGTTGAATCCCGACTTAGTCGGGCGCACCTTTAC
>CAWURN010000046.1:0-3025 GCA_963924835.1 Candidatus Nanopelagicaceae bacterium
GAACCTTTACCGCAAGATGTGTATTGCCAAATTTGATAATCGGCTTTGCAATCTGATTTTGTCCAAGAATGTGCGAAGCATCCAACACTCTTCATGCCTGGATGATTTTCTGGTTCGGCTGGATGCTTTCCATAAGCAGCAATCCAAAGGGGATACTTTGCAAGTTCAGTTGAACGCGCCATCGCACTTTGTAGAAAATTGGGATAGGAATACAAGAATGGTTTGCGTTTTGTTTTTTCCTCAACCTCAGCAAGCCAGGTTTTTGCCCAAAGTGTCACATTCGCTCGACTGGCATACTTCTGGCAAGCCCCAGAAATTCTGCGAACACAATTAGTTTCTAAATCTAAAGCAACTGGTAAATCTTGTTCTGTGTATCCACCAAGCTCGCCAAGCCGCCAAATAGTTTTCTGGGCTTGTGCTTTCGCATCAGCAATAATTTCAGCTTTCTTAGTTGTGTCTGGAAGATAAGCAAAGTAATAAAATCCGGTATACATGCCAGCTTCTTGTGCAGCTTTGCGATCGGCGATTAAATATTTTTTTGCTTCGGCATCGGCTGTAGGTTGAGAATCGGAGCCCTTAATCATCACGAAGCGCACGCCAGTTTTTGCCATTTTAACAAAGTTAATTGGTTTACCGTATGGATGTTGCCACTTACTTATATCAACGCCATGAATTCGTTCTCCAGGTCCTGCGGCGATTAATTGCAGCGGCCCAGCGGCAAAAGCGTTATTTGAAAATAAAAATAAGCAGACAGTTATGAGAATTAATATTTTTTTCAAGACTCAATAACCTCCAATGTCATACCGGTCACTTCCAATATTGCAGATACTAGTTTGGCAGTTTGTTCAGGCTTACGTGCGGATTTATAGTTATGGTCGCCACTAAATTTTTCACTATCGGCAAAGCTCACCTCCAACACATTGCCATCTAGTTTTACTAATCTGGCATCAAACCAGAGCAACCATGCGACGCGATCAACTTCTAAAACTGCATCTAGAACTTGATTCCAAGATGCCTTTAGAGTTTCCAGTGAGAAGTCTGAGTTCATTTGTTCTGTGAAATTGCTACTAGTTCAGCCAGGTGAATCACCTTTGTTTTTACTCGGGCCCGGCGTAACTCTGTAACAAGTTGTCTGGTGCAGCCAGGATTAACAGTTGCAATGTAATCAAGATTCAGGGCTTTTATTTCTGCAATTTTTGGGGCTATAACTCGTCGACTGTTCTTCTTCTGCAACAGCGCATAACTTCCAGCAGCCCCGCAACAATCAGCAGCACCTGGAATCTCGAGATATTCACCGAGTTGTTTCAAGATTTCACGGGGTTGGGCAAAGACTCCCATTCCGTTGCGTAAGTGACAGGAATCTTGAAGTCCAACTCGTATCTCTTTACCGTTCTTAATAATTGGGTTCAATTTAATATCACGCTTAACCCACCATTGCGAAAATTCTTGGACTCGCTCGTCGCCAATCACTGAAGCCAAATGAGCTGCGCAACCACCTGCTGTTGTAAGGATTGTTCCGGGCAATTTTTCGCCTAATGCTTTCGCCATCTCTTTGCCTTTTTCAAGTTCACCATTGTGTGCATGAAGAGCGCCACAACAACCCTGATCAGATGAACAAGAAACTTCTGGTGCCAATTTTGCTACCGCTCTGCTTACAGAAGGAAAAAGCCGGCGTTCAAAGCAGCCATACATAAGGTGTAAATCTTTATTTGCTTCACGCCGCTTTGCGAACGGAGAAAACAAGCCAAGTGCCCACATGCCAATTTTTGTGTCAACAATAAAGAACAAGCCACGAATAATTAGTGGGCGATTCTTTCCCTGCCAAGTTATGTCACGCATCTCCTCAAGCAAAACACCAAATTCAACCCCGGCTGGACAAACTGGTTCGCAGGCACGACAGCCAAGACAGAATGAAGATTCTTGCAATAAATCCAACGCTGGCAATTTATCGTTCTGAACTGCACGCATCAAAGTGATTCGACCACGTGGTGAAGATTCTTCATTGCCCGTTAATTTGTAAGTCGGGCAAGCAGGTAAGCAGTAACCACAAGAGATACAACGATCTAATTTATCTTGACTAAATTTTTCTCTCATGAACCGATCCGCCCTGGATTTAAAATGCCGGCCGGATCAAATACTTTCTTAATATTGCGTTGTAACTGCATATTTGCTGGACCAATTTTCGCTTCAAGATATGGCAACTTTGCAGAGCCAACACCATGTTCACCTGTGATGCTTCCACCGAATTCAAGGGGGAGGGCAAAGATCTCCGCAAGCGCCGCTTCAGCTGCGGCAAATTCGCGAGGATCATCTTTATCTAAAACAATTGTTGGATGAAGATTTCCATCACCAGCATGTCCAAATGTTCCAATTCGAAGTCCATGTTTCTTACCAATATCGCCAATTCGATTAACAACTTCGGCCATTGCTTTTCTTGGAACTGCAATGTCTTCAAGAATAGAGAGTGAACTCAATCTGGCAAGTGCTGGGAGTGAACAACGGCGCGCATATAGAAGTGCTTCGGCCGCGGCAACATCCGCAGCAAGTGTTACACCACGGCATCCAGCAGATGACTTAGCAATCTCGGACATACTAGAAACAGTTTGCTCAATAGAAATTGCGTCGCCATCATCACCGAAAAGCAGAAGTGCGCCTGCTTTGGTATCTAGACCTAAATGTGCAAAATCTTCAACCGCAACCAAGCAGGTGTTATCTAGAAATTCTAAAGTTGCGGGCAGAATTCCCGCAGTAATTATTTTTTCAACTGCGCCAGCAGCCGCAGCTAAATCTTCGAAATAAGCAACACCATATTTTGAAGCCGCAGGTCTTGGGGCAAGTGCGACAGTAATTTCCGTAAATACAGCGAGAGTGCCTTCGCTGCCAACAAGCAATCTTGTGACGTCATATCCGGCAACATCTTTTACTAAGCGACCTCCGGTGCGAATAATTTCGCCGGTGCCAAGAACCGCTTCTAATCCTAAAATATAATTGCGGGTTGTTCCATATTTAAGTCCACGTAGTCCAC
>CAWURN010000047.1:0-2566 GCA_963924835.1 Candidatus Nanopelagicaceae bacterium
ATTGGCTAGAGATGGCCAAAGCGCAAAGAGAATTGAGATTGGCAAAATTAGAAAAACCACGGGAACCATCATTGAAATCTCGGCTTTAGCTGCAGCACCTAAGACCCTATTTCTTTGATTCTCTCGCGCCTCTTGTGCATGTCTCTGCAGCACATCTATTAAGGGCGCTCCACGCAGTGTTGCGATGATTAGCGCATCCACAAATCTCCGAATTAGCACGGAATCAAGATCTCTGCCCATTTCATCTAGCGCCAGATGAAATGGCTTTCCTGATTTAACTAAATCAACAACTCGTGCAAAATTAATGGCCAGCGAACCGTTGGCGCTCCCAGCGATTCTCTCCATAGCTGCAAGCGGTGTTTCACCAGCTGACATAGCCAGCGAATACATTTCTACAATCGCGGGAAATTCAGCATCAACCAAGAGTCTTTGATTTTTGACTTTCACCATTAAGTTACGATCAATTGCAGAGTAAACAAATACGGCTTCTATTGCGGAAAGAAACAGGGCGAAGATAGGTGGCTTTCCAAAAATGACGAGAGCAAATATTGTTATAAGCGATGCTGAACCTGCAATAACCAATTGGCGGATTCGAAAAGATTCAAAATCTGCACTCTTTGTGAGGCCAATTTCCGAGAGACGCTCTTGCACCTTCTTGCGATCTCTTGATCTGCTAACGCGGCTCTTTACTTCATTACGCGGGCTGTTATTTAACGCAAGCGAAAGCGCACCAATAGCTGCGAATAAACCTGGAATCAGAATTGATATCTTCATTTTTCACCAAATACACGTGGAAGTTGGGGCAACCTACCCAATCGATTCATCCATAGATAAGCGATCGCCGTCATTGCGACTCCGAAGAAAAGAATTAAAACTCCTGAACTAGTTGAAAAAGCTCGCGCCGTTGCAGGTTGAGTGGAGAGCAGGAGCAAGAGAAGCCATGGGGCGGCGGCGGAGAGATGGGCAGAGTTTTTTATCCAGCCATGTTTGACTTCAATTTCACGGCGAAGCGCCAAATCCTGACGTAAAAACGTTCCGACGGTGCGCAGAATTGTAAGTAGCTCAGCACCACCTAAAGTTTTTGATATTGAAATCGCTTCAAAAATTTGGTCACTGCCAGTCTGGCCACAATCAATCTTCAACTTCGCAAGAGAAAGATTAAAGTTCCCATGGGATTTCATTGAGCTAGCAAATGCGCTAAAAATTGGGCGAAGCACCTCGGGTCCTCGAGTGCTGAGGCCAATTAGTGATTCTGTAATCGAAAGTCCCGATTGAATTCCGGTAACAAGATGATCAATTACTTCTGGCCAGGCAACGCTCATAGCATCAGAACGTTTGTTGTTGGTTCTCTTTGTCGCAATTGTTGTAATTACTATTATTAAGAAGGAAAAAGTTAAAGCAATTACTGGCGAAGAAGTTACGATAAATACCAATATTAAAGTTAATAAGCCAAATATTGCTGATTTCAAATATGGATTTATGGAATTCCAATTCTTTATTTCGATCATTTATGCCACCAACTTTCGAGTGGTATTCCCGCAGTCGCAAACTTTTCTTCGTTACCGATAGATCCAATTCCTCTTTGATAGCTCAAACCGTCCCAGCGCCAGAGTTGTTCTATCTCAGCACGATCATTTTCAAAACGTCCGGTTACTGCTGCTACTTCTCTGACTTGTCTACGCCCATCAGAGTTCATCCCAACATGTACAACTAAATCAATTGCAGAGGCGACGGTGGGCGCTATGAATTTATGTGAAATATTTTCACCGGCCAACAGCGGCAAAGTTTGCAGTTTGGTGATTGCATCGCGTGCCGAATTTGCATGCAACGTGCCCATTCCTGGCAAACCTGAATTGAGTGCGATTAATAAATCGAGCGCTTCTGCCTCTCGGACTTCCCCAACCACAATTCGCGAAGGGCGCATACGAAGCGCTTCTTTGATTAACTTTCGCAGTGGGATCGCACCTTCGCCTTGTAAATTTTCTCCTCTAGTCTGCATCGCAACTAGATCGGGAAGCATGGGTCTTAATTCGAAAACCTCTTCAATTGTGATAACTCGCTCATGAATAGGTGTTGCCGAAACCAGCGCATTCAATAACGTCGTCTTTCCCGACTGCGTTCCGCCGCTAACCAATATGTTCAATCCGGCACGAACTGAGTTCGTTAGCGCAAGCGCTATCTCTGAGTTCATTGATCCACGATTCGCTAGATCGCTAATGGTGAGGTGACGTAGTAAGTGTTTACGGATATTTACTACCCAGTGTTCGGAGGTGATTTCCGGAATAACTACATGCAATCTGCTTCCATCTGGCAGTCGAGCGTCAACAAAAGGATGCGAGAGATCAAGTCTGCGCCCACTCCAAATAAGAGTGCGATCAACGAGTTGGCGTACGTCATCGGTTGTGAGAACCAAGTTAGTTAATTCACTCTTGCCTGCCCTAGCGATGAAGATTCGGTTTGGAGTATTTATCCAAATTTCTTCAACTGTTGGGTCGCTAATTAAATGTGCGATTGGCCCAAAGGCAACATCGATCTCCATGTCGCGAAAGGTAAAGGCTGGTTAAGT
>CAWURN010000048.1:0-5028 GCA_963924835.1 Candidatus Nanopelagicaceae bacterium
TGGCTTGTAAACACCGTGAACGTTTCCGAAAGTTGCGGCGACCATGTAACGACCGCGTTCGCCCATTCCCAAAGTTTCAACTGTCATCAGTGCATCTTCAGGTGTGGAATAAAGTTTTGCATCGTGCTTTGCTTCGATGCCATCTTCTTCGCCACCAACAACACCAATTTCGATTTCAAGAAGCGTGCGTGCAGCGGCAGACTTTGTAATTAGTTCATCTGCAATTGACATATTTTCTGGCATTGAAACTGCAGAGCCATCCCACATGTGTGAACTAAATAGTGGGCCTTTGCCATCTTTGATTCGTTGTGCACCAAGATCTAAAAGCGGACGCATGAAGCCATCTAACTTTTCAACTGGGCAGTGATCGGTGTGAATTGCAATATTAACGTTGTAATTCTTCGCAACAATGTGTGCGTATTCGGCGAGAGCAACTGCGCCATCAACCATGTTCTTTACTGTCGAACCTGAAAGGTATTCCGCTCCGCCCCAAGAAATTTGGACGATGCCATCTGATTTTGCTTCTGCAAAACCGCGGAGTGCGCCGATTAACGTTTGTGATGATGAGACGTTGATCGCCGGATATGCAAAGGCTTTTGCCTTCGCGCTGTCCAACATTTCGGCATAAATTTCCGGGGTTGCAATTGGCATTTTCATTCTCCCAAATCAAGTGGTTTTTTACTAAGGCTGGCGTAAATCTCTGGCCGGGCACTTCGATGGGCTGCGGTGAGGCTTACGGCATATCCCACCACATTTCGGGGCAGATTGGAAAACCGTGCGCCTAGCGGCGCGATTTATCTGGGGCTAACCCAAGCCAAAAAAGCTGAGTAGGTGGTTTAGACCGATTGTCCCGAGATTGCTATTGATGATCATTTTTCCAACCCGGCCAACTGCTTTGATTGCGACGGTTAAAACGTGCAGATTAGTGATTACATTTATAAAAAAGCTCAAGCTATTCTCCTTATTAGTGTTTTTATTATTAATTGCGCTTGCTTGGGAAAGATAGAGAGATTGCGCTCGATATTTTCCGGTCCATGAAAAAAACTTGGATAAAGTTATGGTGTGCAAAACTCTTGGCTGGTAACCTTAAAATCATGACGACTCTGGAAAATCTTGGCTCGGAAGATCGCAAGTTTCCGCCAACTGCAGAATTCGCAGCGAAAGCAAATGCACAGGCCGAGATGTATGAACGAGCGAAAGCAGATCGCTTAAAGTTTTGGGAAGATGCAGCAAGCCAACTGCACTGGGAGAAAAAGTGGGACACGGTTTTAGATTGGCAAATTCCATTTGCTAAATGGTTTGTTGGCGGAAAAATAAATGCGTGTTATAACGCAGTAGACCGAAATGTAATTGAAGGTCGTGGCGATCGAGTTGCTTTTTATTTTGAGGGTGAACCTGGTGACACTCGCACAATTACGTATTCCGATTTATTGCGCGAAGTTTCAAAGTTAGCAAATGCTTTAACTGAAATGGGAATAACTTCTGGCGATCGTGTTGCAATTTATCTACCAATGATTCCTGAAGCTGCAATTGCAATGTTGGCATGCGCGCGAATTGGTGCGATGCATTCGGTTATCTTTGGTGGCTTCTCTGCAGATGCCGTAACGGTTCGCAACAATGATGCCCAAGCGAAATTAGTAATTACTGCTGATGGTGGATTTAGAAAAGGTGCAGCATTTGCCCTGAAACCAACTGTTGATACCGCGCTTGCCGGTTCGCCAACTGTTGAAAAAGTATTAGTCGTAAAGCGCACTGGCCAAGAAACTGCGATGCAAGCCGGCCGCGATATTTGGTGGCATGACGCGGTTGATCGCCAATCAGATAAGCATGTTGCCCAAGGTTTCGATAGCGAACATGGCTTATTTATTCTTTACACATCTGGCACAACTGCAAAGCCAAAAGGGATTTATCACACAACCGGCGGCTATTTAACGCAGGCTGCATTTACTCACAAGATGGTCTTTGATTTAAAACCAGAGACCGATGTTTATTGGTGCACAGCAGATATCGGTTGGGTGACGGGGCATTCATATGTTGTTTATGGACCGCTAACAAATGGTGCTACTCAAGTTATGTATGAGGGAACTCCTGATACTCCAAGCAAATCACGAATGTTTGAAATCATTGAGAAATATAAGGTTTCAATTCTTTATACCGCACCAACTTTGATTCGTACCTGGATGAAGTGGGGCGATGAATATCCAAATGGAAGTGATTTATCATCACTACGTTTACTTGGATCTGTTGGTGAGCCAATTAATCCAGAAGCATGGATGTGGTACCGCGAAGTGATTGGTGGAAATCGTTGCCCAATTGTTGATACATGGTGGCAGACCGAAACCGGTGCAATCATGATTTCACCATTGCCTGGCGTAACCGAAACTAAACCTGGTTCTGCAATGCGTGGACTTCCGGGAATTGGTGCACGTGTAATTGATGAAAAGGGTGTTGATGTTCCACTTGGTGGTGGCGGATATCTTGCGCTAACCGAACCTTGGCCTTCAATGCTTCGCGGAATTTGGGGCGAAGAGGAGCGTTACAAAGAAACTTACTGGTCACGTTTTCCTGGAAAATATTTTGCAGGCGATGGTGCAAAAATTGATAGCAATGGCGCAATTTGGTTGCTTGGTCGCGTTGATGATGTGATGAATGTTTCTGGTCACCGAATTTCAACAACCGAAGTTGAATCAGCACTTGTTTCTCATGAATCAGTCGCTGAAGCTGCAGTTGTTGGTGCAAAAGATGAAATGACCGGCCAAGGAATTGTGGCCTTCGTAATTATGCGTGGTGGTGTTGAAAGCCTTGATGGCGACGCACTTGTAAAACAATTACGAGATCATGTTGCGAAAGAGATTGGTGCAATCGCAAAGCCCCGTCAAATAATCGTCGTTGCCGAACTTCCAAAGACCCGAAGCGGAAAGATTATGCGTAGATTGCTGCAGGATGTTGCAGAGAACCGTGCAGTTGGTGATTCAACAACACTTGCTGACCCAAACATTATGAAGTTAATCAGTGAAGGTTTGAAGAGTGGAAAGAGCGAAGATTAATTCTTAGCAAATAGTTTGCTAAAGAATCCTGGGCCTTTTGGCTCCACTGGGTCGTTTTGATGGCCCGCACAGCGTTGCGATTTAGGAATACCAGCTAGCGCCTCCTCGACATGGTTTCCACAACCACTCCAAGTTGCTTTGCCACATTTACGACAAGTTGTTTGACTACACATTTACTACTTCTTTCTCTTTGGTTTCGGTATTTTGGTTATAAGCGATTGCTGCTGGTGAATTTACCCAAGTGCGATAACCACCATCTAAATTCTTCGCTGCTATTCCAAGTTCATTTAGTAACAAAGTTGCGGTATGGCCACGTTGACCTACTTGGCATAAGACCAAAACGTCACGAGTAGGAACTTCGGTGATGCGTTCGCGTAATTCATCAACTGGAATATTGATTGCACCCGGAATTGAACCTGCTGCAAATTCTGACTTTGCTCTGACGTCTAATAAATTGTGCTCGCCAACTTCGTTCCACTGCAGAGTTTCAACTAAGCCTGAGATTTGGTTTTCTGCCACGTAACCCAACATATTCACGGCATCTTTCGCTGAACCAAATGGTGGCGCATAAGCCAGCTCTAAATCAGCAAGTTCTGGCGCAGTAATTCCGCCGCGAATAGAAGTTGCGATCACATCGATTCGCTTATCTACACCTTCGTAGCCAACGCCTTGCGCGCCATAGATTTCGCCAGTTTTAGAGTTAAAGATTAATTTCAGTGCCATCTGTTCTGCGCCTGGATAATAGCCAGCGTGTGAACTTGGGTGAGTATGGATAACTTTGTATTTGCGATCTGTCGTCGAAAGACGTTTCTCGTTCCATCCCGTCGTTGCAATTGTTAATTCAAAGACTTTTACAATTGCGGTTCCGATAGTTGGAACAACTCGCACATCTCGTCCGAGAATATGGTCTGCCACCACGCGGCCATGTCGATTAGCTAAATTTGCAAGTGGAACCAGTGTTGATGTTCCATCTAGGGCATCTTTCTTCTGAGCTGCATCTCCGATTGCATAAATATCTCGATCACTAGTCTGATTAAATTCATTTACATCTATGCCACCACGCTCACCAATTGTTATTCCGGCGCTACGTGCAAGTTCAATATCGGGTCGAACTCCGATAGCCATAATGACTATTTCGGCATCAATGTGTCGACCATCAGAAAGTTCTACCGAATTTTCTCCGATCGCAACAACAGAGTTACCGAGGAAGAGATTTACCCCGTTACGAGCTAATTCGGCGTGAACATAAGAGGCCATCTCGATATCTAACGGAGCCAAGACTTGTGGCGCCGCTTCAACAATCGAAGTAGAAATAGCTTTATGAATTAGATTCTCAGCGATCTCAACCCCAATAAATCCACCACCAATAACAACAGCGCTCTCTGGTTTATCTGTGACAGCAAGGGCAATGCGCTCAACATCTTCGACTGTGCGAAGTGTCATTGCGCGTTCGGATCCTGGAAAGTTAGGGCGAATAGGTGAAGCACCTGGGCTTAGAACTAATTTGTCATAATTAATTTCATACTCTTCGCCCGTCAAAAGATTTCGGACCGCAATAGTTTTCGATGCCCGATTAATCGAAAGAGCTTCACTCGAGATGCGAACATCTAAGCGAAAACGCTTATGCAAGCTGTCCGGAGTTTGCAGGAGGAGTGCGTCCTCACTTTCGATTACACCGCCTACGTAATATGGCAGGCCACAGTTTGCATAGGAAACATGGCCGCTCTTCTCTAAAACTATAATTTCTGCGGTCGCATCTAATCTGCGCAGTCTGGTCGCTGCAGACATGCCACCGGCAACCCCACCAACTATTACAATTTTTTTCATCTTAATTTGTCACCAATGTTTGACCAGCTGCGCCCCATGCTCCGATACCGCCTTGGAGGTTGAATAGTGTTGTGAAACCAAGCTTTGACATTTCTGCTGTTGCAATTGCTGACCGCCTACCACTCTGACAATAGACGGCATATGTTTTACTCTT
>CAWURN010000049.1:0-7099 GCA_963924835.1 Candidatus Nanopelagicaceae bacterium
GCCAGCCAGCTCTGTGAAAAATTAGGATTTAATGCTGATTCGCAATGGACTCCAGTTGGAGACTTATCTGGTGGCGAGCGACGAAGACTTCAATTAACACGCTTATTGATGGATAGCCCGAATGTTTTACTGCTAGATGAACCGACAAATGATTTCGATGTCGAGACGCTTACTGCTCTAGAAGATTTGCTCGACTCCTTTGGTGGCACGCTCTTGGTAATTTCGCACGACAGGTATTTCCTGGAGCGAGTATGTGACCGCTTTGTTGGTCTACTTGGAGATTCAAAGTTACGAGATCTACCTGGTGGCATCGATGAATACTTGAAACTGCGAGTCAGTTCTATTGAAAATAATGAAAATAGTGGATCAAATACCCCAAAAGTTAAGACTTCCAATATCGTAGAGATTAAAGAAGCGAAGAAAGAGATTGCTAAATATGAACGCCAACTCGAAAAACTCAGCGTTCAAATTCTGGAGCTAGAGAGAGCGCAAGAAGATTTAGCTTTCGATCATGAAAAGTTAAGCGCAAACATGGAAGAATTGAGTGCCTTAAATCAAAAGAAAACTGAAATCGAAGAAACTTGGTTGAAGACGCACGCTGAATTAGAAGGGCTAGAGAATTAAGACTTCACATTCGCAAGTTGCCAGGCTTGAAGCCTTAGCTGCAATCTCTGGCGTAATGATTGCGCTGCAATCACGGGCAAATGGCGAGCTCTCACATTTATTGGGTAATAGCACCGAGGCCGCACTTGTTTCATTTGGTTCAGGTTTAATTGTTATTTCGCTGATTGCGCCATTTAACAAATCAATAAAAGAAGGTATTAAGAATCTTCGGGCTGCGGTAGTCGCAAAACAAATTCCTCGTTGGCGGCTATTTGCCGGAGTTCTTGGTGGCAGTTTCGTTGCGCTTCAAACTCAAGTAGTCCCGCTAATTGGTGTTGCCCTTTATTCAGTGGCATCAATTGCAGGGCAAACCGCAATGTCATTGATTGTTGATCGAATTGGTTTAACTGGCGGTGGCAAGAAGTTAATTTCTAAGCGCCGAGTTACTGCTGCGCTGATTACAGTTTTTGCAGTTATTGTTTCGGCTCTTGATCGTATTTCGCTCGCCTCATTCTCAGTATTAGCAGTTGCGCTTGCAACTTTGGCTGGGGCGCTTGTTGGAGTGCAACGTGCTTTGAATGGCCAGATCAATGAATATTCAAAAGCAAGTTTCACCACTTCGCTATTAAATTTCTTTATGGGAACTTCTGTTCTAGCAATTATGTTGTTTGCATTGCTGATTTTGAAAGGCGATGCAATAGTTCCGCTGCCAAGTGGGCCGTGGTGGATTTACACTGGTGGAACTATAGGAGTTATTTACATTGCTTTTACTTCGACAATTGTTCAACATCTAGGTGTTCTAACATTTACACTTTTTAGCGTTGGTGGCACGTTGATTGGTTCACTTTTAATTGATGTTATCTCGCCAACAAATGGAAATACCGTCTCTTGGTATTTATTTTCAGGAATCCTGATGACCTATCTTGGGGTTGTAATCGGTGGCCAATCCCGATTGTTTAAGCGCTAAATAACTTTCGCTACTTTTTATGGGTTTCCAACAACGCCATTGGCACAGTAGAGTTAGCACGTTGTTTCCGGGGTCGATGTAATTTCGAACCGGCGGTTATAGTCCGCGACCCGATGCCCGCCAGGTATCGGTTGACTCAGTGAAATTCTGAGACCGACGGTTAAAGTCCGGATGATAGGAAACCAACAAGAGGTAGGTCTTTTGCCTACCTCGTTTCTGCTTCCTTGCAACCACCCCGGCGACTCGAAATTTGAGTGGGGGTTCATATGGATTACATAGTTGCGATGCAACGTGCGATTGCCCTGTCAGAAAAGGGTTTAGGTAAGACTGCACCAAACCCAATAGTCGGTGCTGTAATTATTGATGCGACCGGAAAAATTATTGCAGAAGGTTTTCATGATCGCATGCATAGTGAAGATCATGCTGAAGTTGTTGCAATTAGCGCTGCCGGCAATCAGACGCAAGGCGCAACCATTGTTGTAACTCTGGAACCTTGCAATCACATTGGGAAAACTGGCCCATGCACCCAAGCAATTATTGATTCTGGAATTTCAACTGTAGTTTTTGCAGTTAGTGATCCCAATTCCATTGCTTCAGGTGGCGCAGCTAAATTGCGTGCTGCAGGTATCACGGTTGTTGAAGGTGTACTTGAAGAAGAAGCGGCGCTTTCAAATCGCGCCTGGTTAATGAAAATCAAGAAGAATCGGCCATTTTTTACTTGGAAGGTTGCAGCAACACTTGACGGAAAAGTTGCAGCAACTGACGGAACATCAAAATGGATTAGTAATACGACATCACGTGCAGATGTTCAAATACTGCGACGTCAATCTGATGCAATTTTGGTTGGCACAAACACGGTCATTGTAGATAACCCACATTTAATTCCACGTGGTGATTTTGCAGATTACACACATAATCCAATTCGTATTATTTGTGGCGAACAAGAGTTGCCATCAGATTCCTTAGTTTTCGATGACGCTGCCCGAACTGAAGTTATTAAATCTAAGAATTTGGATTTATTGGTAGAAAAACTTAATGAATTAGGTGTTAATCAAGTATTTGTGGAAGCCGGCCCAACGCTAGCAAGTGCCATGTTGGATCACTGTTTAATGGATGAATTAGTTATCTATCAAGCCCCATCTTTGCTGGGATCTGGCAAGGCATTCTTTAACTTCGGCCAAGAATCTACAATCGAAAATCAATTGCGAATAGATCACATCAGCACCCAGGTTTTAGCTGGCGATGTTAAATCTATCTACCGTATTAGGAATGGTGAATGATGTTTACGGGATTAATCGCTGAACTAGGAGAAGTTACCGCAATAACCAAAGGTGAAACATCGGCGGTCTTCAGTATTAATTCACCAACACTAATTAGCGAGATTAAACTCGGTGACTCTGTTGCAGTAAACGGTGTTTGTTTAACCGCAACTTCGCTATCTAGTACGGGATTCACGGCTGACGTAATGGTGCAAACCCTGTCGCTAACTTCGTTGTCAGAAATAGAAGTTGGTAGCCCAGTGAATTTAGAACTTGCTGTGCAATTAAACGCTCGTATGGGCGGACATATGGTCCAGGGCCATGTCGATGGTGTTGCAACGGTTGTTGGTTTAACACCTGGTGAGAAATGGGCACAATTCGAAATCAAAGTTCCAGACCACCTAACTAAGTACATTGTTAATCAAGGTTCCATCTGCCTTGATGGCGTTTCTCTAACTGTCGGTGAAATATCTGACACAAACAATCAATTGACAGTGTGGTTGATTCCAGAAACTTTGGAACGAACTAACTTGTCATCAAAGAAAATAGGGGACTTAATCAATATTGAAGTTGATGTTCTGGCAAAATATGTAGAGCGCCTGCTTGCTAAAGGAAATAACTAATGAGTAATTTCCAAGTAGCACTTGACGCATATAAAAACGGCGATTTGATAATTGTTACCGACGATGCCGATCGCGAAAATGAGGGCGATTTGATGTTGCTTGCTGAAAAAGCAACCGCAGAAAAAGTTGCATTTATGGTTCGACATACAACTGGAATTTTGTGTGTTGCAATGACACAAGAACGTGCTCGAGCACTAAACCTGCCGTTAATGGTGGAAGTAAATCAAGACTCAAAGAAAACAGCATTCACGGTAAGCGTTGATTACAAACCAGGGCTAACAACAGGAGTCAGCGCACAAGAGCGCACTAATACCGTGCGAGCATTGGCAGATATTTCTGCGCAAGCTTCAGATTTCATACGCCCGGGTCACGTATTTCCGCTAGTCGCAGAAAATCTTGGTTTACAAGCACGCAGTGGTCACACTGAGGCAGGTGTAGCACTTTCTCAAATTGTCGGCGCACAGCCGTCATGTTTGTTATCTGAAATTGTTAATGATGATGGCTCAATGGCACGTGGTGAATCGCTTATAAAGTTCGCATCCGAACATTTGATACCAGTTATCTCTGTTGCTGAATTAAAAACCTATGTGACGAATAATCCTGTTGCATCCATTAAATCAACTTCGCAATTCGAATTTTCCTGGGCCCAACTACCATTGCGTTCAGAACTTTGGAAAATCGCCACATTCCCTGGGCTACACCAACGTGAACATGCAGTGATGGCATTTGGTAGCCCCGGTAAAATTCCTTTGATTCGGATTCATAGTGAATGTTTTACTGGCGATGTTCTACATTCCCAGAGATGCGATTGTGGCGAACAGTTAGAAGAATCTATTAATCTCATCGTTAAACATGGCCACGGCTACATAATCTATTTACGTGATCATGAAGGTCGAGGTATCGGACTTTCTGAAAAAATTAAGGCCTATCAACTTCAAGATCAAGGCATGGATACTATCGATGCCAACTTGCACTTAGGACATGAAATTGATGCACGAAGCTGGAGTGATTCAATTGCAATTGTCCGCGCCTTAGGGCTGCAAGATATTACCCTTCTGACAAATAACCCCAAAAAAGTAAGCGCACTTAAAAGTGCTGGCTTCGATGTCTCACAACAATCAATAGTAATTCTTAGTAACAAATTCAATGAAAAGTATCTAGCAACCAAGGAAGAAAAACTTGGCCACACACGAGGAGCAAAATAAATGACTGGAGCTGTGCCACAGATAGAAATCAGGAAACTTCCTGCCGCCAAGGTAATGATTATTTCTTCATCTTGGCATCTAGATATTTGTAACGACCTTATTGCAGGCGCACAACGTGCACTAGAAAAAGCGGCAGTTGCTACGGTAAAAGTTCAATATGTTCCAGGTTCCTTTGAGATTCCACTTGCTGCGCAATTTGCATTTGAGGCGGGCTTTGATGCCGTGGTTGCAGTAGGGCTGGTATTAAAGGGCGAAACTCCACACTTTGATTATGTCTGCCAAGGTGTTACTCAAGGGGTCCTTGATGTCTCTCTAAAATACGGAAAGCCAATTGGTTTTGGAGTATTGATGTGTAACGATCTAGATCAGGCGATTGCGCGTTGTGGCCGTGAAGGTAGCAAAGAAGATAAAGGTTATGACAGTGCTATCGCAGTAATTGAATTACTTCACTTAAAAGCTAACTAACAGTTAAGAACTACTGCGCCCCATAAGCTTTATAGCTTCGGCAACCTTTGTTACAACTTGGGTGTCGAAAACACTTGGCACAATAAAGTTCGCATTCAATTGGTCAGATGTAACACAAGATGAAATCGCATCTGCAGCCGCAACAAGCATGGCATCAGTAATCTTTGTAATGCGACCGTCAAGCAATCCACGGAAGATTCCAGGAAATGCCAATACGTTGTTAATTTGATTTGGTTGATCACTTCTACCAGTGGCGACAACAGCCGCATATTTACGAGCAATAGTTGGATCAATTTCGGGATCTGGATTTGCAAGAGCGAAGACAATTGCTCCCGGTGCCATTGCAGCGATATCAGCTTCCGTTAAAACATCTGGGGCGCTAACACCAATAAAGATATCTGCTCCAATCATGGCTTCAGAGATATTTCCATTGAAGTTTCCAGGTGAACAATTATCAACAAACCAGGTGCGCATCTCTTCGTCGCCCGCTTTATGCTCAGAAACTAAGCCATCTTTATCGAAACCAATAATGTTTTTAGCACCGCTTGCAACTAATAGTCTGGCTATTGCGGTGCCAGCCGCACCGGCGCCACTCATAACTATTTTTGTCTTTGCTAAATCTTTCTTCACAAATTTAAGAGCATTAGTTAGCGCTGCAAGCACCACAATTGCGGTTCCATGCTGATCATCGTGGAAAACTGGGATATCTAAAAGATCGCGCAGACGTCGTTCAATTTCAAAACAACGTGGAGCTGAAATATCTTCGAGATTGATTCCACCGTATACCGGGGCAATGATTTGAACTGTTCTAACAATCTCATCTACATCTTGGGTATCTAAACAGACAGGCCAAGCATCAACATCGGCAAAGCGTTTAAAGAGTGCGGCTTTACCCTCCATTACTGGTAGCGCTGCTTCAGGTCCGATATTTCCCAGACCCAATACGGCCGAACCATCTGTAACAACAGCAACAGTATTTCGCTTAATAGTAAGACGACGAGCATCTGTTTTATCTGCAGCGATAGCTTGGGAAATGCGCGCAACACCAGGGGTGTAAGCGCGAGATAAATCATCACGGGTTTTTAGCGGAACTTTCGATTGAATTTCAATCTTGCCACCAAGGTGCAATAAGAATGTGCGATCACTAACTTTGCGAACCGTAAGTTCTGGATGGCTTGCAATCGATGCAGTAATTGCCTCTGCATGCTCGGCATCAATTGCATCACAAGTTACATCGATGACAACGTGGTCTAAGAAAGATTCAACAACATCTAGCGCGGTAATAGCGGCGCCAGCTGCAGTAATCGCAGTTGTAACTTCAGCAACAGGCTGAGCAGACGGTGGACCTTCAACACGAATAGTTATTCCATAGCCAGGACTTGTTGATGCCATTAGTTACACAACTCCATATAAGCGATCGCCGGCATCGCCTAAGCCAGGGACTATATAACCTTTTTCATTTAATTTTTCATCAAGGGCGCCAGTGACAATTGTGATTGGCAGGTTCTTCCCAGCAAATTCTTTTTCAAGCAGTGCAATACCTTCAGGTGCTGCCAAAATGGTTATTGCGGTTATATCTGTCGCACCGCGTTCAAGTAGATAATTTATTGCAGCAATTAGCGTTCCGCCGGTTGCAAGCATTGGATCGAGGATGTAGCACTGACGTCCTGTTAAACCATCAGGCAAGCGATTTGCATAAGTAGATGGTTGCAAGGTTTCGTGATCACGAATCATTCCGAGAAATCCAACTTCAGCAGTTGGCATTAACCGAGTCATACCTTCAAGCATCCCAAGGCCTGCGCGCAGAATTGGAACCACAACAGGTTTTGGTTTTGTAAGTTCTACACCTTCAGCCATTGCAACGGGAGTCTTAACTTTCACCGGAGTAGTGCGAACTTCTCGAGTCGCTTCGTATGCCAATAAGGTAACAATTTCCTCAGTTAATTGGCGAAAAGTAGGAGATCGGAAGAGCACACG
>CAWURN010000050.1:0-3828 GCA_963924835.1 Candidatus Nanopelagicaceae bacterium
GCAATTAATCGGATGGCATTTGAAGCGGGCATAACTCTGGCTTCGATATCAGTGGTCCTGCCAACGCTCGAAGAAACGTTCTTTGAAATGACAGGAGAGAATAAATGATTCGCGTTGTAATTGCCGAGCTTCGCAAACTTCGACGCCCTTCTCTCTTATTAGGAACAATTGCCATAGTTGGTGGATTAACAGCGCTATTTACCTCAATAATTTTTTTAATGATTGATTCTGAAAATGGAAACTCAGAACGAGGCGAACGAATTAGTGCCGCTGAATTAAGTAACCCCACGGGGCTTATTAATGGTTTTCAATTAGTCGGAGTATTCCTTGGCATAGTTTCACTCTGTATTTTCGCTTCACAAACCGCTCAGGAGTATTCCCTTGGAACGCTGCGAAATTTGCTTGTGCGCCAACCTTCGCGGATGAAGATATTAGCTGGCAAATTTATTGCAATGAAATTGTTCGCCTTAGTGATGGTGTTATTTGCAGGCACGCTTAGTATTGCTATTTCATACGCTTTAGCTGGAAGAGCAAAAGTAGATACAACTTCTTGGGGAACATCTGCTGCGATGCAGCTGTTATTCGAAAACACGCTAAATATTTTTATCTCCACACTTTGCTACGGTGCCTTCGGAATGATCCTAGGCCTCCTATTGAGATCTCCTATTAGCGCAATTGCAGTTGGGGTTCTTTGGAATTTAATCCTTGAGAATATTCTGGGAGCTTTAGTCAAAAGCACAGTGAAATGGCTACCGGGATTCAATTTCCAGAATCTAAGTTCTGGCGGCAGTTTAAATTCGAGTTATAAACATTCGTTGGCAATATCTTTGGGATATCTAATTATTGGTGGCGGTCTTGCCGCGATTTTGTTTAAGAGACGAGATGTTGCTAATTAGCGAAACAACGCCCTAATTTCCATTAATTCACAGGATAACTTTTATCCTTGAATGATGCCAAGAAACAAGTTTTAGCTCGCAATCCAGTAAAACCTTATGTCTGGGGCGCACAGGGCCTGAATTCATTTGATTGTTCAGGCCTGGTCTATGCAGTGTATAAATCTGCAGGCTTGGGTTATCCAACATAAAGTCGGGCTTATTTACTCAAACATGTACAGCATTAAGGGTTTAATACCATCTGGCGGTCGGGTCTAATAGTTTTATAGAGTGCTCCATGTGAGCGCTAAAACCCCGGCATTACTTGAACTGCGTAACGCGGTTCGCTTCTGGTTTCAAAAACTAGATGCAAATTCTAAGGTATGTATTGGAGTTTCGGGTGGTGCAGATTCGTTGGCATTAGCAATCGCTGCAAAATTGGAAGCGACTGATTTTAATTTAGATTTAGTAGCAGTAATTGTTGATCATAATCTCCAAGAAAATTCTGCTGAAATTGCCGCAAGCACAAAGAAAAAACTAGAATCAATTGGGTATTCAGATATTTTTGTGGGCAAGGCAAATGTATTAGTTACAGATGGAATTGAAGCATCTGCAAGGCGTGCTCGGTATCTAGTTTTCCAACAAGCTCTTGAAACTTATGGTGCCAAAGTTTTCTTATTAGGCCATACTAAAAATGATCAAGCAGAAGGTGTTTTACTTGGACTTGCTCGTGGATCTGGAACTAAGTCACTTTCTGGAATGGCAGAAATTTCTGGCCCGTATATTAGGCCCTTTTTAAATGTTAATCGCAGCACTACGCAAGCTGCATGCGTTGAATCCGGAATAGAATATTGGAACGATCCGCATAATTTAAATACTGAATTCACACGAGTGCGAGTTCGTGAAAATATTCTGCCATTAATTGAAAAAGAAGTTGGCCCAGGAATCATTGATGCACTTTCTAGATCAGCAAAGATTCTGCGCGAAGATGCAACCGCACTGGACGAGTGGGCAGAACGAGTTTTTGGTGAAGTAAATCCATCGGATATCGAAATTTCGCTCTTGGCCGACCTACCAATTGCAGTCCGAAGCAGAGTGTTAAGGCTGGCTATTTATGCCGCTGGGGCGCCTACGGGGAGCATTTCAGCCACACATTTAACGCCTATTGAAGCTTTTGTGAGTGATTGGCGTGGTCAGGGCCACACTTCGCTACCTGGTGGTGTGAAGGTTTGCAGAATTTCGGGCAGACTTTCGCTCTCGAAACCGTAACCTAATCAGCCTGCAAAGTAGAAAGAGAATCTCCTCGTGGATCTAGCAAAAACTGGCACAGACATTGAACGTGTGATCGTTACTGAAGAACAAATTCGGTTGCGCCTTAAAGAATTAGCTGTGCAAGTAGAAAAAGATTATGAAGGAAGAGATTTACTTTTAATTGGCGTGCTCAAGGGCGCGGTTATGACAATGGCGGATTTTGCAAGATCATTACAACGGCACATCGAGATGGATTGGATGGCAGTTTCTTCTTACGGATCTGGAACAAAATCTAGTGGTGTAGTCCGAATTCTTAAAGATTTAGATCGTGACATTACCGGTCGTGAAGTAGTAATCGTTGAAGACATAGTTGACACTGGCTTAACTCTTGGTTGGCTAAAAGCGAACCTTGAATCACGTGGCGCAAAGAGCGTAGAAATTCTGACAATGCTTCGCAAACCTGAAGCAGCAAAAGTTGAAGTAGATGTGAAATACGTGGGGTTCGATATCCCAACAGAATTCGTTGTCGGATATGGCCTTGATTTTAATGAGAAGTATCGCAATTTAGATTTTATCGGCGTTCTAGCAAAGCATATGTATTCATGAGCGAAAAAAAATCAGAGAAAAGTGTTAAGCCAAAAGGTAAAAAGAAAGTTACCTTCACCAAAGCGCGTGCTCGCAAGGTTCTGCGCGGACCACTCTTCTGGATTATTCTTGCTTTAATTCTTGTTAGCTTCTTTGGTCGCCTTTCTTCAAGCGGCGATAAATTCACAAAGGTTGAAACTTCCACAGTTCTTGCAGCAATTTCAGCAAATAAGGTTGATTCAGTACTTGTAGTAGATCGTGAACAGAAGATTGAAGTAATTTTAAAATCAGGAAATTTTGTTAAAGGTTCAAAGAAGATTTATGCCTCATATGTAACTGGCGAAGAGCCTCAAATAATTGAACTTTTGACCAGTAACCCACCGCCAAACAAGTGGGATGTAAAGGTTGCAACCCAATCAATATTTGTTTCAATACTCTTAAGCATTTTGCCACTCTTATTAATTGGCTTCCTATTACTTCTCTTTATGGGAAATGCTCAAGGTGGAAACCGGGTCTTCTCATTTGGAAAATCAAAAGCAAAGCTCCAAACAAAAGAGATGCCAAAAAATACCTTTGCTGATGTTGCAGGTGCAGACGAAGCGGTGGCAGAACTAACTGAGATAAAAGATTTCCTGGCATCGCCACAGAAATATCAAGATATTGGTGCAAAAATTCCTAAGGGCGTTCTGCTTTATGGCCCGCCAGGAACTGGTAAAACTCTCTTAGCCCGCGCAGTTGCTGGTGAGGCAAGCGTTCCGTTCTATTCAATTTCAGGTTCTGAGTTTGTTGAAATGTTTGTTGGAGTTGGCGCCTCCAGAGTTCGTGATTTGTTTGCACAGGCAAAGGCAAATGCACCTGCAATTATTTTTGTTGATGAAATTGATGCAGTCGGTCGACAACGTGGAGCTGGACTTGGTGGCGGACATGACGAACGCGAACAAACACTGAACCAGTTGTTGGTTGAGATGGATGGGTTTGAAGCTAACGGCCAAGTTATTTTGATTGCTGCAACTAACCGACCAGATGTTTTAGATCCAGCGCTGCTTCGTCCAGGAAGATTTGATCGACAGATCCCAGTTGATCGCCCAGATTTAAAGGGTCGCACCGCAATTCTTGAAGT
>CAWURN010000051.1:0-3039 GCA_963924835.1 Candidatus Nanopelagicaceae bacterium
TACCCATATGGAGCCAGAGCAATTTAACTATTCATTGTTAACTCGTAGCCAGAGAATTTCTCATGACAACTTGAAGATACGTGATGCCAAGTTTGTTGAAGACTACGAAAAATGGTTTGCGACTAAAGCATTTGCTGATGCAGGAGTTCCACTTCCAAAAAATGGTGCGCATATTCCACCAATGTTTACGCCGTTTAAAGTTCGCGATGTTGTTCTTCAGAACCGCATAGTTGTTTCGCCAATGGCGCAATATTCTTGCGTTGATGGCTTACCTTCCGATTACCACTTGGTTCACTTAGGTGCTCGTGCAATGGGTGGCGCAGCACTTGTAATGACCGAGATGACTTGTACTAGCGCTGACGGCCGAATTACTCCTGGCTGTCCAGGAATGTACCAACCAGAACATTTAACTGGCTGGACACGTATCGTTGATTTTGTTCATGCAAATTCCGAAGCAAAAATTGGAATGCAGATTGGACATGCGGGTGCCAAGGCATCAACTCGACTTGCGTGGGAAGGTATAGATCAACCACTCAAAGAAGGTAACTGGGAAATTATTTCGGCTTCACCACAACAATATATTGAAGGTGTTTCCCAAACTGCACGCGAGATGAATCGCGCAGATATGGATCGGGTAAAAGCAGATTTCATTCGCGCAGTTAAAGATGCAGACAAAGCCGGTTTTGATTGGCTAGAACTCCACGCCGCTCACGGTTATTTACTCTCTTCATTTATTTCACCTCTTACAAACCAACGAACTGATGAATACGGTGGATCATTCGAAAATCGAATGCGCTTCCCGATCGAAATCTTTAAGGCAATTCGTGAAGTTTGGCCACAAGGAAAACCAATAAGTGTTCGTATCTCGGCACATGATTGGACTCCAGGTGGAATCACACCTGTTGATGCGGTAGATATCGCAAAGGCATTTAAAGCCGCTGGCGCCGACATTATTGACTGTTCATCTGGACAAGTTAGTAAGAAAGAGCGACCAATTTACGGTCGGATGTTCCAAACTCCATTTGCTGACCGCATTCGTAATCAAGCAAACATTCCAACAATCGCTGTTGGAGCTATCTTTGAAGCTGATAATGCAAACACAATCATTGCTGCTGGTCGTGCTGATTTGTGTGCTGTTGCTAGACCGCATCTTGCAAATCCAGCTTGGATTCTCACTGAAGGCGCTAAGAGCGGATACGCCGATGTTCCTTGGCCAAAACAATATGTTGCAGCAAAGATTCAGTTAGAACGAAACTTAGAGCGCGAGAAACAACAAGCTGCTGCGGCAAAGAACGCAATGTCCTTTGAACAGATAACTCAGATTTTTGGTGAAGTTTAAGCGTTTAGATAGTTACGTAATTTAGTTCCGTCTTCATCAGCTAGCGCTGCGAGACGGAGCTCTTTGATGCGAGATGCTGCATCTGAATTATTTAAAACTTTATCAACCTCGGCCATTATTGCCGTGAAGTTGCGCCAACCATTGCGATGAGTTTCACCGTAACCTTTAATTACATTTGCACACTCGGCAATTTCGCAAGCGAGTGCATAATTTACTGGAGCAATCTCTGCAATTTTAGCCAGCCAGGTTTCAATTCGTTCTTGTTCAAGGTTAAAACGTAGCGATCTTGGGCGAATTGGTTTTAACCGTGCAACAAAATAAAGAAGGCAATAGCCACTGATTGATGCGGTATTTAGAATAATTCCGTTTTCGCTTATCTTTTCAATTGTCTTTGTGACTGGCTTAGTCCGCAAAATCCATTTACCTATTGGTGTTGGAAGTGTGTCGGCAATTTCTTCAGACATTGGGTGCAAATATTCGCGAACTTCCATGATTTGTTCAGCGCCAATTCTTGCTTCAGTACTAACTCGCTGGAAACGTGAACGACGAGTTTTCAAATCTGCGACTCGGATTGTGTCTTCGTACGTCATCCAGAGCGCGGTATAGCGCGCGGTTTCATTCAATAATTGTGCGGTTCCGTTACCGAATTTTGCTTCTACTTCTCTAATTTTTGAGAGTCTAGCTAAGTAGCGATCGGCATAGGCCAAGCTTTGATAATCAGCGGTGCGCTTCACGCCATTGATTGTCATAACGCGGGCCGGTTCTGGGAAATCTGCTTTAACTTGTGCGGCATGGCTCTTTAACTTTGCACCAACAACTGATGCCGGATCCTTAATAATTGCCAACTCTTCTTCAGCACTTATTTCACCTGGCTCAACTGGGCGCTTGCCAATTTGGATTGAAACTCCAGTGCTGGCAGGTTTATCCAGATCAGTAACTATTTGTTTTGCAATCTCATAACTTTTATCAAATGCTGCCATCGAAGTTTTTACACCAACACCGCCACGTTCAATCGCCGCAGCAAATTGTTCTTTGGTGAATGGGAGTGCGCCGCTTCCAGCAATAGCGCCAAATAGTGCTGCTGAAATAACGCTGCCAGATTCTTCGGCAACCTTGGCAAAGTCTGCTGAAATAAATTTCTTGGCTGCTGCTTTTGCTGATTTCATAATTTCTTCAGAATCAACTCGGCCATCGCCCATTGATGTTCGTTCAGTCATTGAGTAGACGCGATGTGTTGAAGTAATAAAGGTTGTGGTATCTGATGTTACGAAACCTCTAAAGATTGCGCGACCGGCTTCCATTAGCTCTGAAGCAACAACAATATCTACTTCACCTGGTGTTGCCATTGTGCTTAGAACTGGCTCGTGCACTCCAGGTTTTCCAGCGCCATCATCTGGAAAAAATTCTAAGTAATAAACAGTTGTTCCGGTTCGTTGTGCAACACCTGGGACTGAGGTTGTCTGCGCGAAGAAACCATTGTGCTCGGCCATATCAATGGCCCAATCTGCTAAAACGCCACCGCCCTCGCCACCCATTGCAAGTAGCGCAAGTGTGATCGGACGATTGTGCGGAGTATTTAAATTAGGCATCAATTCCCACAAGACGACGTTCAATACCGTTTTGTAAGGCGCCAATAATTAAATTGCGGAACTTTAACTTCGTGCGATCCCAAATAGATGGATTGCTAATTATTGAAGTCT
>CAWURN010000052.1:0-3889 GCA_963924835.1 Candidatus Nanopelagicaceae bacterium
TGAATTTAAAACTTTGGTGGAGCTGAGGGGACTTGAACCCCTGACCCCCTGCATGCCATGCAGGTGCGCTACCAGCTGCGCCACAGCCCCAATTTTTATTTGAAGATTAACTTCGAGGGCAGACTTTATCTTAAAAATTAAACCTTGGCCTACTGCGATTCTGCGCCAAAGACTGGCTCTGGAATCGATCCGGCATTGTGTTCAACCAGAGTCCAACCTATTTTTGTGAAGGAATTTGGTTCTAAAACTGACCACGAAGCATTTGAAAGTCCACCGAGTGTTGCCCACTTCTCGAATGGCATTTCTAAAATCGAACCTAAAAGTGCACGAGATGTTCCGCCATGGGTTGCAAAAATAATTGTTCCGGTTGCTTCTGCAATTCCGCGGTCTATCGCTGCTCTTGCGCGCTTTGCTACCTCGCTTCGCGATTCACCAATTTCTCCGGCTTTTACATCTTCGCCAAATATCCATTGCTTAAACCGTTCGCCGTCTTCTTGGCGATTAATCTCTCCAGTTTTACCTTCCCAATTTCCACCATTTGTTTCGCGCAAATCAGCATCAATTTCTAACTTAATGCCGGTTAAATCAACAAGTGCTTGGGCTGTTTGTTTTGCCCGAATTAAATCACTTGCAATTATTCGGTTCGGATTCATTCCTGCTAATACTTTTGCGGCGTGATTTACTTGATAATGCCCAACTTGATTAAGTGGGATATCTGAATGCCCTTGATAGCGATTTTCAACATTCCAATCGGTCTGGCCATGACGCCAGAGAACGATTCGAAGTTTAGATTTTTCGCTCATTTTATTTAACTTACCTAACCTCAGATACCTTTAATGGAATTCTTGGGCAATCATTCCATAGGCGATCGAGCATGTAGTAGTTACGTAGCTCTTGGCTTTGGATATGAACAACTAAGTCCGAGTAATCCAGCAAAATCCATTGGCCTTTGCCTTCGCGACGAATTGGTTTTTCACCAATCTCTGCCAACGCTTTGAAAACGCCATCTGCAATTGCATCTACCTGAACTTCGTTTGACCCGGTTGCAATCAAAAAGACTTCAGATAAAACCATTTGTTCGGTCATATCAATTGCCACAATATCTACGCCTAATTTTTCCGCAATCGCTTCTGCCGCAACTTGGGCCAAATTCGTAACGCTCTTACCTGCTGCCATATAGGCCTCTATCTTTTATGTAATTAAGCACTGAAGGAGAGATTGTTTCGGGCGTTTTTCCCATTGCAAAATCTTCACGGATTTGTGTTGCGCTGACATCAAGAGCATTTATCTCTAACTCGTTGAATTCTGATTTCTTCTCTCCTGGTCTTTTAATAACCAAGATTTCTGCCTGCTTTTTAACGTCTTCGCTGCGCTTCCATTTATGCAGTGTTGCAGCAGCATCACTTCCAAGAACTAATGTGAATTCGTCTTTTGGAAAGAAGGCACGGAGTGATTGCAGAGTGTCAAAAGTGTAGGTAGCGCCCTTACGTGAAGTCTCGATATCTAGAACTACTACTTTCTCTTGTAGCTCTTCAGATAAATCTTCCAAAGCTTTGCTGCACATTTCTAAACGTTCGCCCGGTGTTGCAATTGGATTAGTCGGGCGAAGATATGGATCGCCAGTGGGAATAACCATTATCTGATCAAATTTATTAGCGAGAGCTTCGATTATATGAAGGTGGCCAAGATGTGGTGGATCAAAAGTTCCACCGAGGATTCCTACCTTGGAGATGGGATTAATCCCGGTCCATGCGAAGTGTTAAGTAAAGAAGCAAAGTAAGAACTCCGAAAGCAAAGAGACCAAAGAAGATTGGTGGGGCTGCAAGTTCACGAACTTCCTCTGAATACAAAATCATAGGTGGAACTTTACCCCAAAGCCGTAGGGCCTTTTGCAAGCAAAGTTTTGAATTCGCTCTCATTCAATACCCGCACCCCAAGTTCTTCAGCCTTTGCCAACTTGGATCCTGCTGCTTCCCCGGCCACTATAAAATCTGTTTTCTTTGAGACTGAAGATGAGGTCTTGCCACCATGCGAAGTAATTACTTCGGATACGCCATCACGAGTGAAATCTTCAAGGGATCCAGTTACAACCAACGTTAGACCTTTAAGTGTTTGTGGATCAGTAGATTCACGTGCAACTTCAACTAACTGCACTCCAGCTTTTTGCCATTTGGTAATAATTTCTTGATGCCAATCAACAGCGAACCATTCAATAATCGATTGTGCAATAACTTCCCCAACGCCATCAGTATTTGAAAGTTCAATTTCGCTGGCCTTAGAGATTGCAGCAACCGAACCAAAGTTCTTGGCAAGTGCTTGTGCTGCAATTGGTCCAACATGTCGAATCGAAAGTGAAACCAAGATTCGCCAAAGTGGCTTGCTCTTAGCCGCATCTAATCCCTTTAGAAACTTCTCTACATTTAACCCAAGTGAGCCATCTTTCTTCAGAAAGAATTTTGACTTCGCTAAATCTTTCTCAGTCAGTGCAAATAAATCTGATTCATCAGTAATCAATTTATCTTCTAGCAGGGCACTAGCCGCCTCATAACCTAGAACATCGATATCTAAAGCAACTCGTGATCCAATGTAATAAATACGTTCGCGCAATTGTGCTGGGCAACTCTGGGTATTTGGACAACGGATATCCACATCGCCTTCGGTGATTGCACGTAACTTGCTTCCGCAATCTGGACACTTGGTCGGCATCACAAATGGCTTCTCACTGCCATCGCGCTTTGCTATTACTGGACCCAAAACTTCAGGAATTACATCGCCGGCTTTGCGAATTAAAACGGTATCGCCAATCAAAATTCCCTTACGCACAACCTCTTCAGCATTATGCAACGTTGCATTTGTAACCGTTGATCCAGCAACTTTGACTGGCTCCATAAATGCGAATGGTGTTACGCGACCGGTGCGACCAACGCTAACTTTTATATCAAGAAGTTTTGTTGTGACTTCCTCTGGTGGATATTTATATGCAATAGCCCATTTTGGTGCTCTTGCAGTAAAGCCAAGTTCATTCTGAATTGGAATTTCATTTACTTTTATCACGATGCCATCAATCTCATGTTCGATGTCATGTCGGTGATCGGCGTAATAGCCAACAAATTCACTTACTTCAGCAGCGCTCTTAACAACTTTGTATCTAGAACTAGTTGGAAGACCAAAACCCTTTAGTAATTCATATGCACCACTCTGGGAATCAAATGTCACCCCAGTTGCTGCGCCAATGCCATGAACCACCATCGAAAGTGGCCGGCTTGCAGTGACCCGTGGATCTTTCTGACGGAGTGAACCAGCGGCGGCATTACGTGGATTTGCAAAGCGCTCTTTACCAAGTTCTTCTTGTTGATCGTTGAATTCATTAAATGCCGCGATAGGGAAAAACACTTCACCACGAACCTCCAATAATTCTGGAATGTTTTTGCCCTTTAGTTCATGTGGAATAGTTGCGATGGTGCGAATATTTAGCGTGACATCCTCACCGGTTACGCCATTTCCCCGAGTCAAAGCCTTAGTTAGCTTGCCCTTTTCGTAACGCAAATTAATTGCCAGGCCATCAACTTTTACTTCACAGAGCCAAGAATTTTTGGTGCTGGTCTTAGCAACTCTCTCGAACCAGTTTGTAAGTTCATCGGCATCAAATACATTGTCCAAGCTCATCATTTTCTCTAGATGATCGGCTTGCTGGAAATGCGTTGCAAATCCCCCACCAACTAAATCACTTGGCGAATCTGGTAATTTAAATTCTGGGTGCGCTGCTTCGAGTTTCTTTAATTCAACTAATAGGGCATCGAATTCACCATCGGTTATGGTTGGTTTATCTTTTACGTAATAGTCGATATTGTGATTGGCAATCTGTTCACATAAATCAACTATGCGGTGG
>CAWURN010000053.1:0-2617 GCA_963924835.1 Candidatus Nanopelagicaceae bacterium
GATTCAGTACTTGTAGTAGATCGTGAACAGAAGATTGAAGTAATTTTAAAATCAGGAAATTTTGTTAAAGGTTCAAAGAAGATTTATGCATCATATGTTTCAGGTGAAGAGCCTCAAATAATTGAACTTCTGACCAGTAACCCACCGCCAAACAAGTGGGATGTAAAGGTTGCAACTCAATCAATATTTGTTTCAATTCTCTTAAGTATTTTGCCACTCTTATTAATTGGCTTCTTATTACTTCTCTTTATGGGAAATGCTCAAGGTGGAAACCGGGTCTTCTCGTTTGGAAAATCAAAAGCAAAGCTACAAACAAAAGAGATGCCAAAAAATACCTTTGCTGATGTTGCAGGTGCAGACGAAGCGGTGGCAGAACTAACCGAGATAAAAGATTTCTTAGCAGCACCTCAGAAATATCAAGATATTGGTGCAAAAATTCCTAAGGGCGTTCTCCTTTATGGCCCACCAGGAACCGGTAAAACTCTCTTAGCCCGCGCAGTTGCTGGCGAAGCAAGCGTTCCATTCTATTCGATTTCAGGTTCTGAGTTTGTCGAAATGTTTGTTGGAGTTGGCGCTTCCAGAGTTCGTGATTTGTTTGCGCAGGCAAAAGCAAATGCACCAGCAATTATTTTTGTTGATGAAATTGATGCAGTTGGTAGACAACGTGGAGCTGGGCTTGGTGGCGGACATGACGAACGCGAACAAACACTGAACCAGTTGTTAGTTGAGATGGATGGATTTGAAGCTAACGGCCAAGTTATTTTAATTGCTGCAACTAACAGACCAGATGTTCTAGATCCAGCGCTGCTTCGTCCAGGAAGATTTGATCGGCAGATTCCAGTTGATCGTCCGGACTTAAAGGGTCGCACTGCAATTCTTGAAGTCCATGCAAAGAATAAGCCTGTCGCAAAGTCAGTTAAATTAGCGGATTTTGCAAAGCGCACACCAGGATTTACTGGAGCAGATTTAGCAAATGTATTAAACGAAGCGGCGCTACTTACTGCTCGCGAGAATGCAAAGGTAATTACAAACGCTGCATTAGATGAAGCAATTGATCGAGTTATGGCTGGACCACAACGCAAGACCAGATTAATGACTGAAGAAGAGCGCCGAATAACCGCTTACCATGAAGGTGGCCACGCACTGGTTGCACATGCACTTCCACATACCGATCCAGTTCACAAAATTACAATCATGCCTCGCGGTCGCGCACTTGGCTACACAATGATTCTTCCTGATGAAGATCGATATGCAACAACTCGAAATCAAATGCTCGATCAACTCGCATATTCATTGGGTGGTCGCGCAGCAGAAGAACTTATTTTCCATGACCCAACTACCGGTGCATCAAATGATATTGAGAAAGCAACAAATCTAGCTCGCGCAATGGTTACGCAATATGGAATGACTGAGCGAATTGGTGCAATCAAACTTGGCATCAGTGAAGGTGAACCATTCCTTGGACGCAGTTACGGACATCAACGGGATTATTCAGAAGAGATTGCTGGAATTATCGATGGCGAAATTCGCAATTTGATTGAGAATGCACATCAAGAAGCCTATGAAATTCTTGTTGCAAATCGCGACATTCTCGATTATTTAGTAGAGGTACTTCTCGAGAAAGAGACGCTTCTTAAAGATGAAATCGAAAAGATTTTTAAGAAAGTTAGATTAGTTTCACGGCGTCCGGCATGGACTGGTTCAGATTCACGCAAACCAAGCACTCAGCCACCGGTTGCACTTTCTCCTGCGAAACCACAAGTTCCGGTAATTGAAGAAGAAGAGAAAATTGCTCGTAAACCAAGAAAGAAAGCAACACCACCAAGTGAATGACATAACTCCAGTTTCAATGGGACCACATGATGGCGGTGCCAAACGAGAGTTTGATCAGGCACGTGCAGAAAAAGCTGTAACAGAACTGCTTATTGCAATTGGTGAAGATCCAGAACGTGAAGGCTTACGTGATACACCCAGACGTGTTGCAAGAGCGCTTAAGGAAAATTTTGCTGGGCTTTGGCAAAATCCAGAAGAAGTTTTATCAACAACATTCGATATTGGTCATCGCGAGTTAGTAATCGTTAGAGATATTGAAGTTTTTTCTCATTGCGAACATCACCTAACACCATTCCATGGCCGTGCGCACATTGGATATATCCCGGGAGAGCGCGGACAGATAACTGGACTTTCGAAACTCGCAAGGTTGGTAGATGTTTATGCGAAACGCCCACAAGTTCAGGAAAGATTAACTTCACAAATTGCAGATGCAATGGTCGAGGTATTAAATCCTGCTGGTGTAATTGTTGTAATTGATTGTGAACACTTGTGTATGTCGATGCGCGGCGTCCGTAAGTCTGAAGCAAAAACTATTACGAGTGCGGTCCGCGGACAATTGCGTGATCCAGCAACTCGAGCCGAGGCCATGAGCCTTATAACTTCAAACAATCGATAACATGAATAACGAGCGCACCCTTGTAATGGGGATATTAAATGTAACTCCAGATTCTTTTGCTGATGGCGGGCGACATTTTGATTTCGAATCTGCGATTAATCGCGCAAAAGAGATGATCTCCGAAGGCGTTGACATTATTGATGTTGGTGGCGAATCAACTAGGCCAGG
>CAWURN010000054.1:0-3272 GCA_963924835.1 Candidatus Nanopelagicaceae bacterium
TGCAATCGCCATAACTTAAAGGTGCCAAAAATTTCCATCGAACCGGGACGTGCCATCGCTGGCCCAACCACAACCACTTTGTATGAAGTTGGAACAACTAAAGATGTGGAATTAGAAGGCGGAAAAACTCGCAGATACATCGCCGTTGATGGTGGCATGAGCGACAACATTCGCCCCGGGCTTTATGGTGCAAAATATTCCGCACTACTTGCCAACCGCACTTCTACCTCAGCTGGAATTAATTCCAGAATAGTTGGAAAACATTGCGAAACTGGCGACATAATTATTAGAGAGATAGATCTTCCTAGCGATGTTGCGCCCGGCGATTTTCTGGCAATTCCAGCCACCGGGGCATATGGCAGAAGCATGGCTAGCAATTACAACCATATGTTGAAGCCGGCAGTGATATCAGTTGCAGATGGGTCAGCCCGAACCATCTTGCGCAGGGAATCTGAGGCAGATTTACTCGCTTTAGATGTAGTTGAGGCACCGCGCACTATTAAATAGCGTTCGGCTTAAGGAAAAAATAGGGGAGAATAGCCCAATGAATTCGCAGAAAACTCTTCGCGTCGGCATGCTCGGCTGCGGTGTAGTCGGAGGCGAAGTTGCACGTCTAATTATTGCGAATCAGAAAGACTTAACCGCAAGATCAGGTGCGCAATTGGATTTAGTAAAAATTGGTGTTCGCAATCTGGCTCGGCCAAACGTTGCCAAAGAATTATTAACTACAGATCTTGATTCAATTGTTAAAGATGCAGATATTGATTTGATTATCGAAGTTATCGGTGGAATTGAACCAGCTAAAACTTTGATTCTTGAAGCGCTGAAAAACGGTAAGTCCGTTGTTACTGCCAACAAAGCGCTGCTTGCAAAGCATGGCGCAGAGTTGTTTGCTGCTGCAGATCAGGGCGGGGTTGATCTGTATTACGAAGCGGCAGTTGCTGGCGCGATTCCAATTTTGCGCCCACTTCGCGAATCACTTGTTGGCGACCATATCCAACGCGTGATGGGAATCGTTAACGGAACAACAAACTTTATTCTGACCAAGATGGATGAATCCGGTGCGGCATTTGGTGATGCACTTGCCGAAGCCCAAGCACTTGGTTTTGCAGAAGCCGATCCAACTGCAGATGTCGAAGGATTTGACGCGGCCGCAAAGGCGGCAATTTTAGCTGGGCTTGCCTTCCACTCTCGCGTTACAGATTCCGATGTTTATCGTGAAGGCATTACAAAAATCACTGACACTGATGTGGCAGTAGCAAAGTCACTTGATTTAGTTGTTAAATTATTGGCAATCGCTGAACTTACAAATGATGGAAAAATTAGCGTTCGAGTACATCCAACTTTAATTTCACGCAACCACCCATTGGCATCGGTACGCGAAGCTTTCAATGCAGTATTTGTTGAATCCGAAGCTGCCGGCGCAATGATGTTTTATGGTCGTGGCGCAGGTGGCGCTCCAACTGCATCAGCAATTCTTGGAGATTTAGTTGCAGTTGCCAGACATAAAGTCAGTGGCGGACTTGGTCCGCGCGAAAGTGATTATGCAGATCTTGCAATCGCCCCTATTGGCTCCATTAAAACTCGCTATTTAATCCGCTTAGATGTTGCAGATCGCCCTGGTGTTCTTGCTGCTGTTGCGCAGACTTTCTCTAAGCATGACGTTTCAATTCAAACTGTCCGCCAAACTGGCCGTGGTGATAATGCCGAATTAATTGTTATGACCCACAAAGCAACAGATTCTGCACTAGCCTCAACTGTTGCAGACTTATCAAGTCTTGATGCAGTTAAAGATGTAGCGAGTGTAATTAGAGTTGAAGGTATGAGCGCATGAGTATCTTTAAGAAAAAAGGCGCGCATCAATGGCGTGGTGTAATTGAGGAATACCGACATCGGTTACCAGTTTCTTCGAAGACTCCAATAGTTTCGCTCCGCGAAGGCGGAACTCCTTTAGTTTATGCATGTGTCTTATCAGCGATGTTAGACAATGAAATTTGGTTAAAAGTTGAAGGCGTAAATCCAACAGGTTCATTTAAAGATCGCGGAATGACAATGGCAATTTCAAAGGCCGCTGAAGCTGGTGCGAAAGCGGTTATTTGTGCATCAACCGGAAATACTTCGGCAAGTGCTGCGGCATATGCAACAAAGGCTGGAATGCGTCCCGTTGTATTGGTTCCAGAAGGAAAGATTGCAATGGGCAAACTTGCGCAAGCTATCGCCCACGGCGCAACCCTTCTGCAAGTAGATGGTAATTTTGATGATTGCTTAAATCTGGCTCGCGAGTTATCAGAAAATTATCCAGTGGCGTTAGTTAACTCGGTTAATCCAAATCGAATCGATGGGCAGAAAACTGCAAGTTTTGAAGTTGTAGATATGTTGGGCGATGCGCCTGATCTTCACGTTATGCCAGTTGGGAATGCCGGAAACATAACTGCATATTGGATGGGCTATAAAGAATATTTTAAAGATGGAATTTCTAAGCAATTGCCACAAATGTGGGGCTTTCAGGCAGCTGGATCAGCGCCAATAGTTATAGGTGAAATTGTTAAGAACCCAGACACAATTGCAACTGCAATTCGGATTGGAAATCCCGCCTCTTGGAAGCAAGCGGTAGAAGCACGTGACTCATCTGGTGGCTTAATCGATTCGGTTACTGATGAAGAAATTCTTGCGGCCTATCGATTAGTTGCGGCCAAAGAAGGAATTTTCGTAGAACCATCTAGCGCCGCTGGAATTGCTGGATTAATTAAGAAAAAGGCAGAAGGTAAATTGCCGAAGGACAAGCGAATTGTTATTACTGTTACTGGAAATGGTTTGAAAGATGTTGGTTGGATTTTGGATCATGCTGATGCTCCAACGGTTATTCCAGTTGATGTGAAACGTGCTGCTGAAGTGATTGGACTCGCATAATGTCGAACGCAAAGAGTCGGTTAACTTTTAAAGCCACTATGGCGCAGGTAAGCGTTCCTGCTAGTAGTGCAAACCTGGGGCCAGGATTCGATACTTTATGTTTAGCTCTTGATCTGCGTGATCGTTACGCCGCACAAGTTTTAGATGATGCAACATTTGATGTAGATGTTTCTGGCGAAGGAAGCGCAGAGATTAAGACAGATAAGAATAATTTAGTAATTAAAGCGATGCTCCACGGCTTTGAACATATGGGACAGAAACCAAAAGGGATTGCGCTTCGTCAATTAAATGTAATTCCACATGGTCGTGGTCTTGGCTCTTCAGCTGCAGCGATAATTGGCGGACTTGCCCTTGCGCGTGCT
>CAWURN010000055.1:0-7709 GCA_963924835.1 Candidatus Nanopelagicaceae bacterium
CGTAGCAAAGTGTGGAGATAAAAATATTTAGCGTGTTTTCGAATAACAGCTGCATCGCAGCAGATGTTCCCCAAGAAGTTGTATCTACTTTTGCTCTTCCAGCTAATGCGTATGAGATAGCAATACTAAGCGCACCTGCAAATAGCACCATTACTAAGGCGAATAATTTCATCGCAATAAATTTACCAGCTAATATTTTCATCCGTGAGGGTTGGCGAACAAGAAGATTGCGCAACGTTCCAAGTGAATACTCTTGAGCGGTTTGCGATGCAAAAATACAGAGTGCAACTATGCCAAGGAATACGCCAACTAATTGAAACCCATAAATAAGCCCCGTGGCGTTACTCAATTCGGTTGCACTAATTCGTTCGCCTCGTTCTGAATTTCCATTTTCAGAATCAATCATTAAGAAAATTATTGAGGTAAATAGCGCTGTTAATCCACCAACTGTGGCAATAGTTCCTAAAAAAAGAGAAGGGCGTCGAAGTTTTCGGAGCTCAGCAATAACAACGCGGATCATTTGTTCTCTCCTGTCATTTCAAAGAACGTTTCCTCGAGCGTTGGCAGGACCACTGATATCGAAGCCAGAGTTATGCCCGCTTCAAATGCCATCCGATTAATTGCCGCACTTGCCTCTTGCCCTGCATCAATATGTAAACTTCCATTGATAATTGAGTTAGTAAATCCAGACTCACTTAGTTTTTTGGCCAGAGTGTTTAGATCGACTTCGTATTCTGGCTTAGCAATAATTATTGGCTTTTGCCCAGAGAGCAGCTCTTGGGTTCGACCCGAGAAAATAACTTTTCCTTCACGCAACATAACTAGGTATTCACAGATCATTTCTAGTTCGCTAAGAATATGTGAAGAAACAAAAACTGTTGTTCCGGTATCAGCTAAATCACGAATGATTCCGCGAACTTCCTGAATTCCTGATGGATCAAGACCATTTGTGGGTTCATCTAATATTAATAATTTTGGGTTCGGTAGAAGTGCGGCCGCAATTCCTAATCGCTGTTTCATTCCTAATGAGTAAGTTTTAAATTTTGAACCACCGCGATCCGCTAAATCCACCTTTTCAAGTAATTGATTGACTCTTGAAAGTGGAAAGCCACCAAGTTCTGCCAAAACTTTTAGATTTTCGCGTCCCGATAAAGCTGGATAAAAGGCTGGGCCTTCGATCATTGCACCAACATGTGGTAAATATTTTTCAGGGTGCGAAATGCTCTCTCCCAAAACAGTTGCAGTTCCACCTGAAGGTGAAATCAGCCCCAATAACATTCGAATCGTTGTTGTTTTACCCGAACCATTTGGCCCGACAAAACCACAAATTGAGCCTTCGGGGACTTCGAAGCTTCCATGCGATAACGCTGCTCGATCACCATATATTTTCGTTAAATCGGTGGCTGATATCGCCGCTTTTTCCATGGTTTCATCCTATCTACTAAACTTTATGCATGACTCATCAGCATCGTCCTTGGGGATACTCCAATTCCAATGATTCCAATTCCACTGACGGAGATTTACCTGACTGGCAGTTACATGAAGAAACGCTTGCAGTAAGAGCAGGTTTAGCTAGATCTGGTTTTGGTGAAACTGGCGAAGCAATGTATTTAACAAGTGGTTACACATATGACACAGCAGAACAAGCAGTTCATTCATTTACTGATGAGATTGATCATTTTGTTTATAGTCGATTTGCAAACCCAACAGTCTCAATGTTTGAACAGCGTCTTGCTGCGATAGAGGGTGCGGAATTCTGTGTTGCAACTGCATCTGGTATGTCAGCGATGTTTGCATCAATTGCTTGCATGGTGGAAGCAGGAGATCGTGTTGTTGCCGCCGCTTCAATGTTTAGCTCTTGTTATGTAGTGCTCTCTGAAATCCTTCCTAGATGGGGAATTAAAGTCGAATTTGTTAAAGGAAACGATAAGAAGGTCTGGGAGAAAGCTTTAAGCGAGAAAACTAAAGTTGTATTTATTGAGACTCCAAGCAACCCCATGTTAGAAATTGTAGATTTGAAAATGGTTAGCGATTTGGCACATAACGTTGGGGCAACCGTGATTGTTGACAATGTAATGGCATCCCCAGTTCTGCAGAAGCCGCTACAACATGGTGCGGATGTGGTTATGTATTCCGCAACAAAACATATTGATGGCCAAGGTCGAGTTCTAGGTGGTGCGATTCTTGGGGGCTTTGACTATATTCAAAATTATTTGAATCCATTTATACGTCATACCGGTCCGACCCTCAGCGCTTTCAATGCCTGGGTTTTAGTAAAGTCACTAGAAACACTTTCGATGCGCGTAAATAAAATGAATGAAAGTGCGCAAGAGATTGCCGAATTTTTAGCTACCCAGTCCAAAGTATCTTCCGTTAATTATCCTGGCCTAAAGTCACATAGTGGTTATGAAATTGCCCAGAAACAGATGCTGGGGGCTGGAACAACTTTGAGTTTTGAAATAGCTGGCGGATCAAAAGAGCTATTTAAGGTTATGGATGCGTTAAAAGTTATAGATATTTCTAATAACTTGGGAGATAGCAAATCTCTTATTACTCATCCGGCATCGACTACGCATCGCAGATTAGATCATGCAACTCGTCAATCTATGGGAATTACGGATTCTTTAGGTCGCTTGTCAGTAGGGTTGGAACACTCTTCGGATTTGATTAAGGATTTACAACAAGCGCTGCGATAACAAGAAGTAATGAATAAACGCTTAAGTATGTTATCGACCATTGAAATAACTTTGCCGCAGCTTTATTTGAATCAGGCCCATCAATCTTTAGTAATTCTCGGCCAAACCCAAGTGCAATTACTACTGTGATTACCCAACACCACCATGGAAGTTTTTCGCTCCAATTCACGCCAAGGGAAGCTAGAACCATTCCTATCGTGTGGAACCACATCTGTTTCTCGACAGATTTAATTGATGCAACCACTGGCAACATCGGAATTCCTGCTGCGGCGTAATCGTCACGATACTTAATTGCCAGAGCCCAGAAATGTGGTGGGGTCCAGAAGAAAATAACCAAGAAGAAGAGCCAGGCAGTTAATGACAAGGAATTTGTTACAGCAGCCCAACCAATTAGAACTGGCATACATCCTGCTATTCCACCCCAAACAATATTCTGCGATGTTCGCCGCTTAAGCCCGATGGTATAGCCAAAAACATAGAAAATAATTGCTGCCGCAGTCAGAACTGTTGCCCACAACGTTGTGAATACCGAGAATATTGTCAGCGAAACAATAGTTAGGGCTGATGCAAAAATAAATGCCTGGGTTTCACTTATTGCACCGCTGACTATTGGGCGCTTAGAAGTACGTACCATTAGGCGATCAGAATCAACTTCAATAATCATATTAAATGCATTGGATGCCCCGGCTGCAAGAGTTCCACCAATTAAGGTCGCAACAGTTAATCCAAGAGGAGGGACACCTTCTGCGGCAAGAAATAGTGCGGGCAATGTGGTGACTAACAACAGTTCCACAACTCGCAATTTCATTAGAGCGATATAAGACGAGATTTTTAGATTGCGCACGAACCTAGCCTACTGCTGCTATTTCAAGCGGTTTAGCGATAGTTGCCAACATCTTGTCAATTATCTTTCGCGCCCGGTCCCGAGAATTTTCAGTTGGATTTACATGATCTGCGATAACCACAAATACATACTCACTCTCTCCAGCCTCAACATACCCAGCCAGAGTTACAGATCTATTTATCCAACCGGTTTTAGCCTTAACTAAACCTTTTGCGGCTGAACCATATTCATGAAACCTTTTCTTTAAAGTTCCAGTTTCACCGGAAAGTGGGAGACCGTCATAAACAGCTTGGAATTGTGGTTCACTTCTAATCTTCAGCAAGAGTTCGGAAATTGTTCTGACAGAAACTCGATTTTCACGTGAAAGCCCACTGCCATCAAAAACTCTTAAGCCAGTTGAATCGACATCTAATAATTCCAAAGTTTCTTCGAAGACCATATTCAAACTGGCATCATCACGCGAATAGCCCATTTCAACGGCAGCATTCCTGGCTAATCGATCGGCTAAAACATTGTCACTCCACAAAAGCGTAAATTCCAAGATTTCGCGCAATGTGGGCGAAGTTATTCTTGCAATCTCTGTCGGTTCTTGATCAGGAACTACTGGTGGTTTAGAAATTCTTTCAAATTCTATTTTCTGTCCATAAAAAGTTCTTAAGCTCTTAACATCCGCATCAAACATTCCATTGAACTTAATTTTTAAGCCAGAGTAACCATCACGATTTTTCACCACTTCATTAATAAGTTTTGTAGATAATGCACGTCTAAATTTCTTTGAGTCTTGTGAGCTAGTTGTTAACCAAGGATCGCGCTCTCCCTGCATCATAAAAATATCTGGATCATCGGTTGAACTAATAGTTGTATGAAAGACTTTATCTGGCCCGAAAGCTGTTATGGCGGCAGTCGCTGAAATTAGTTTAAGAACAGACGCCGGAGCCCGGGGCACATCTGCAAAATCTGAATAGATTTCAGTCTGGGTTGTTGGATCAATAACGATGATTCCTGGTTTTGCAAGAGTGGGTGAGTTAGCAAGTTTTTTAAAGGAACTAGGAACTGAAACAGCGTGTGCATCTAGTGCTAACGATGCCAAAATTCCAACAATTGATATAACGGATATTATTTTTCGTAGAAGCAATTTATTTCTCAACTTTCTTGTTAAATCTGCCTTGCGAGATTGCCGCTCCAAGAATAACAATTGCACCACCAACTGGCTCGTGCCAAGAAATATGTTCACCTAAGAAAATCCATCCAATAAATACTGCAACAACTGGAGTTAGGTAAGTAACAGAACTAGCAACGGAACTTCCCGCTCGTTCAACTATTTGAAAATTCCAAATATAGGCCAGGCCGCTACCGAAGATCCCGAGTGCCATCATTGCTAGGACCGGGCCAAGACGATATTCATTTTTAGCAATGCCATCCACTAGATAAAATGGAAGAAGTGTTATGGCGCCGGCAGTTACTTGGCCTGCAGCAAGTGCTTCTGCCCGCAATTTTAACGGAGTTAAATACTTTTTGATTATTGGGAATGAAAGACCATAGCAAGTGATTGCAGCTAGAAGCGCAACGACGCCAGTTGTTGAACCAGCACCAAACCCATTCCAGATACCCAATACTGTCAAAACTCCAATTCCACCAAGGATTAAGCCAATAATATGTTGGGCTGCGATTTTCTCAGATCTAAAAAATATAAAAAGAAATATAAGAGTTGTTAATGGCGTGCAAGCATTAATGATTCCAGCAAGAACTGTTGTAACTTGTTGCTGGGCGTATGCAAATAAAAATCCAGGAAAAACATTTAGAAGCAGTGAAACGACCCAGAGAATAAACCAAGTTTTTGGATCGGTTGGAAGTTTGATGCCACGGATTTTTACAATAAGCAGCAGAATCATTGCGCCAAGGGCACATCTTCCAAAAGCAACTCCAACTGGATTTAGGAATTCAAGCCCTAATTTGATAAAGACAAAGGAAGATCCCCAAACTAAGCCAAGTAGTAAATAAATAGGGAGCCAGGATTTTTGCTTCATGCAAACTCCCTCTAATGTTTGGGTATGACTACAGCGGAAATCGGACCTGGGGAATTCTATCCAGTGGTTGGGGTTGGTCCGCATCCAAAACCTTGGCCGCAAGCTAATCATTTTGATCCAGAGCTTCTTGCAAACGGAGACCGCAGAAATGTTTTAGATCACTACCGTTATTGGAGCGTCGAGGCGATTGTCGCTGATTTAGATACTAAGCGACATGATTTACAGATTGCAATTGAAAATTGGCAACATGATTTAAATATCGGATCAGTAGTTCGCACTGCAAATGCATTTAATGTTTCTAAAGTTCACATCGTTGGCAAGCGCGATTGGAACAAGCGTGGGGCAATGGTTACGGATAAATATCTGCATGTATTGCACCATCCAACTGTTGGTGATTTTCAAATTTGGTGTAACGAAAATGGTGTTCCGATAATTGGTATTGATAACTTGCCAATATCTAAAGAGTTAGAAACTACAAAATTGCCAGAGAAATGTGTCCTGTTCTTCGGGCAAGAAGGTGCCGGAATGTCGGATGAAGCCGTAGATATATGTGAAACAGTTCTTGCGATTAGACAATATGGTTCTACAAGATCAATGAATGCTTCTGCTGCTGGTGCAATTGCCATGTATGCCTGGGCGATGCAACACCTAAATAATTAATCCTCTTTAATTACTTCTTCCACTGTCTTTATGCGTCGTCGAATCTCTTCAGCCTCATCTTCGCGATCCAATGAATGCAGGACATCAGCCATTCGGCCTTCAATTTCCAAGATAAATTCGAAATCTTTATTCTCGTTATCGGTAGCAATTTCTAAAACGCGATCTAAAGTATTTAGTGCCTCTTCGCCCTGTCCGGCAACTATTTGAGCTTTTCCTAATTCTAGAAGGGAATATGTCTCACGATAATGGTCGTGTGCGGTGACAAAGACATCCAAAGATTTCTGTGCCGAAATTAGTGCTGCTTCGCCATCACCAATCTCGATTAGGCAGTGAGCAATTTTCTGATCGCATCTGGCAACATTTATTACTTCTTTCAATTTCTTAAATAATGCGCGAGCTTCTTGAAATGATTCCAAAGCTTTACCATAATCTTTTAATTCTCGTTGTGCGCACCCAATTAAATGTAAATCATTTGCGGCACCACTATCATTTCCATCAACTAAATGCTCTTGAACACATTCAGACATACATTCAATAGTCTTCTCATATTCCTTCGAAGTGAACCACCATTCACCCAGTGTGCAAGCTAAATCAATTGCTAATGGTGATTTGGATTCGCGTAGCAAATCAACGGCTTTGCTCATCGCGTTTGCTGCTTCATTCATTCGCTTTAATTGATTTAAGTTATAACCAATTGCAGAATATGCCTGAGCTAAACCATCTGAAGGAACTACTGAACCAAGTTCGGTGTAAATGTCGCGAGCAGTTTCTGCAAGTGCGAGCGCTTCGTCGTATTGCCCACGCGTATAAATTCGAGCGCTTAATTCGTAGTAAGTATTTGCACGTTCTAGGCCTTGGGTTTCTGGAATCCGCTCCCAGAGCATCTCTTCGGTGACGATATCGTCCGCTGAATCCTCATCCTCGCTCATGGCTAAGACTCTAGCAATACCTATCGCCTTGTGCGTCGGCAGGGGTATAGTTCCGACACGTGCGTTTCTTAAATATTCCTAGCCACGACCTGACCTATGACGATGTCTTCATGGTCCCCAGTTCATCGCAAATTGCCAGCCGAATGGATGTAGACCTTTCAACACATGATGGCACTGGAACGACGATCCCGATCGTCGTTGCAAACATGACCGCAATCTCTGGGCGCCGGATGGCTGAAACTATTGCCCGACGTGGTGGCATGGCGGTAATTCCACAGGATATTCCCATTGAAGTTATTAGTGATGTAATTAAGTGGGTCAAGTCAAGACATACTTTTTTTGATACTCCAGTGACGCTTTCACCAACTGAAACAGTTGCTGATGCTGTCGACTTAATTAATAAACGGGCACACGGCGCTTTAATTGTTGTTGAAGATGGCAAGCCGGTTGGAATTGTTACTGAGGCTGATTGCGAACGAGTTGACCGCTTCACTCAACTTCAACTAATTATGAGCAAAGATTTGGTGACAGTGCCAGATTCAATTGAACCCCG
>CAWURN010000056.1:0-6579 GCA_963924835.1 Candidatus Nanopelagicaceae bacterium
GAGGCAGAAGATTGGTCTCGCGGATCTGATGAGGCCAACGCTCGATTTATTGAATTGACCGCTCATCGGGCCGCAAGCGTCATCAAACTTACGTGACTCGGAACCCAATTCACACTGTAAACTTTCCACACCACTTGGAGACGTCGCATAGCCCGGTCGAGTGCGCCTCACTGCTAACGAGGTAAGGGGTTAAACCCTTCAAGAGTTCAAATCTCTTCGTCTCCGCCAGTTTTATAAGTTAGGAGTCTTAGTGCCGCATTACAAGATTGCAATCGTCGGCGCTGGCCCCTCCGGATATTTTGCAGCGCAAGCTCTGCAAAATTCGGTAACTGATGATTTAACTTTTACTATCGACATGATTGAACGCTTACCAACTCCTTGGGGTTTAGTGCGTTCTGGAGTAGCACCTGATCATCCAAAAATAAAGACAGTTTCAAAGGTATTTGAAAAGATTGCTTCCGAACCCAATTTCCGACTATTTGGAAATGTGGAACTTGGCAAAGACCTTTCACTTGAAGATTTAACTAACAACTATGACGCAGTAGTTATGGCTACCGGTTCTGCAATCGGAAAGAAACTTGGAATACCCGGCGAGGACTTAGCAAATTCAATTTCAGCAGCGCAATTTGTTCCTTGGTATAACGGGCATCCTGATTATGCAGATTTTAAAGTTGATCTCTCTGGGAAAGTTGCGGTTGTAATCGGAGCCGGAAATGTCGCAATGGATTGCGGACGCATCCTTGCTATCGATCCAAAAGAACTCGATGAAACTGACACCGCAGATCATGCACATAAGAATTTGCACAAAAGTAATATCCGAAAAGTATTTATATCTGGTCGCCGAGGCGCAGAATTTGCAGCATTCACGGCGCCAGAACTTCGCGACCTGCCAAAGTTAGAACACACTGATGTTTACATAAGTGAGGAAGCAATTGCCCTTGCACAAAAAAATGCGGAAGCTAGAGGCGAAATTGAGAAGCATTTGGCAAGTAATTTAGAGGCCATGAACTTAATTGCTGAAACCCCAAAGCATGGCCATCCTCGTTCTTTAGAATTCCTTTTCTCGCACACCCCCAAGGAAATAATCGGCAGTGATAAAGTCGAAGCGATTGTCTACTCAACCCCAAGTGGCGATGTGACAATTCCTTGTGACTTAGTTGTTACGGCAATTGGGTATGAAGCAACTGTTATTCCAGGTGTTGTTTATGAAGCTGGAAAAATAACAAATATTGATGGCCGAGTTAAGGATTCAAATATTTACGTTGTTGGTTGGGCTAAACGCGGACCATCCGGAGTTATCGGAACCAACAAAAGTGATGCTGCAGAAGTAGTGAAGTTAATAATTTCAGATTTGAAAGATGCAAAGGCATCTGGAGATATCGCAGAACTTCTAAGCGATAGTCACAAAATAGTTGACCAGCCATATTGGGTTCGAATTAATCAAGCCGAAGTTGCCGCAGGAGAATCCCGCGGAAAACCACGGGTTAAAGCAGTTTCAGTCCCTGATCTATTGCGTTTGGGGCAACCTTAATCAACGAGTAGTATTTGCCTCGCACGCCTGCGCTTGTAGCTCAACGGATAGAGCATCTGACTACGGATCAGAAGGTTAGGGGTTCGAATCCCTTCAAGCGCACCAGAACTATCAACTCATCACTTTTCTAAAATATGTAACAGAGGTAGCGAAATGAGCTCTAACTTCACACTCGCAGTTTGCTCCGAAATGGTCTTCTTGGATCTGCCACATATTGAACGCGTCAAAAAAATTCACTCACTTGGATTCGCGGTAGAGATTTGGGATTGGACGCAGAAAGATATTCCAGCCCTCACCGCTACAGGTGCGAAGTTCACATCTATGACTGGCTACATAACTGGACGACTGGGCGATAAAGAAGGTGCTGCTGATTTACTGCGAACCGCCGAACAATCGATCCCAGTTGCGCATGCACTTGGAAATCCATCATTGAATCTGCATGGAACTGGTTTGGATAATAAGGGTTTGCCAGCACAACCTTGTTTTGATGTAACGCCTGCAATGTGGGAGCAAGCAGAAATAACTTTGAATCAGATTGCTGATCTGGGCGCTGCTAACGGGGTCACCTTTGTATTGGAGAATTTGAATTTACTCGTCGATCACCCAAATACGCCATTCGCTCTGGCGAAGGATGTAATCAAATTGGTGAAGAGCGTGAATAAGCCCAACCTAAAGATGAATTTTGATATCTACCATGCTCAAATTGGCGAAGGTAATTTGATTGAACTCTTGAAAGAGGCGCTTCCAATTATTGGCGAGATTCAAGTGGCTGATGTTCCGGGGCGAAAAGAACCGGGGACGGGCGAAATTAATTATCCGATGATTGCGAAAGCGCTGCGCGAAATGAATTATGTGGGCGTAATCGGCATGGAAGCTTGGGCAAGTGGGAAGAGCGAAGTTGCGCTCGCAAGATTTAAAGAGGCATTTGCGAGCATTTAGAGTATTGCGCCTTATTGACGCAAGTCACAAAGATAAATCGATTTTGCCCTTGACTTAAATGCTTTTAAATTTACCCTAAGGTATGGAAATTCAAGCTGAGGTAACGAAAGATGTTTTCCGATCGGCGATGTCTAGCTGGGCGACTGGCGTAAGTGTCATTACAGGGACCGCTGTTGATGGTTCAGCAAAACCAATTGGAATTGTTTGTAATTCGCTTGCCTCAATCTCTTTAGAAGAAAAATTAATTCTCTGGTCGGTTGATAAATCTTCGAGCTCTTACATCCATTGGGTATCAGCGAAGTCTTTTAATGTGCATTTCTTGGCCGAAGATCAGAAGGATTTAGTTGCTCGCTTTGCAAAGAAGGGCGTAGATAAATTCGAAGGACTGGAATTTGAAACTACGAAACTTGGAAACCCTATCTTGACCGGGGTTAGCGTCCGTTTGGAATGTGCTACCACTCAAACTTTTGATACCTACGACCACATGTTGATAATTGGCAAGGTGCAAACCCTTGAAAACAGTGGCAAGCCCCCACTACTTTTCCTTCATAGTTCTCTTCGAAATATCGGCGAATTAAAAAACTAACCTACCTAAACTAATGAAAGGGATGTAAATGGCAAAAGCACTACTAGATGGCAAGGGGTTCAAACTAGGACTCTTTTCACCAAACTGTTCATCCGGACTTGCTGTTACCAAAGCCCCAGATAGATGGTCAGGTTCTTGGGAAGATAATTTGCGTCTAGCAAAAATTGCTGATGAAGCTGGTATCGATTTCTTGCTACCTATTGCTAGATGGATTGGTTATGGCGGAGAAACAAACTTTCACGAGGGCGTATTAGATCCAACAACCTGGGCAGCAGGATTGCTTGCAAACACAAAGCGGATTTCAATTTTCGCAACAGTTCATACTGCATTTAATCATCCGATAGTTGTTGCAAAGCAGCTGGCAACAGTCGACCATATTGGCGGCGGTCGTGCTGGTATAAATATTGTTGCTGGTTGGAACAAACCAGAATATGACACCTTTGGTATGGATCTTCCTAAGGATCACAATGATCGTTACGCGCTCGCGCAAGAGTGGTGGGAGATCATTAAGAAGATTTGGACAACTGAAGGAAAGTTCGATCATGACGGTAAATTCTTTAAGCTGCAGCATGTTGAAGGAATGCCAAAGCCGATTGATGGAATCCTCCCTGTTCTAAATGCTGGTTCATCGCCACAAGGTCGCGAATTTGCAGCACGGAATGCAAACTTTGCATTTACTGTTGTTGGCGGCCCAGAAGATGGCGCTGAAGTTGTTAAGCAAGTTACTTCTCAAGCAAAGAATGATTACAAGCGCGATATGGGCGTATTCACTCTTGGCCACGTTGTATGTAAGCCAACTCGTAAAGAAGCTGATGAATTCTTGCATTACTACGCAGATGAATATGCAGATTGGAACGCCGTCGATAACTTGATGGAGCTTCAAGGTCTGCACTCGATGTCATTTAGTAAAGAAATGCTTGAAATGTTCCGCGGCCGTTTTGCTGCAGGACATGGATCTTGCCCACTAATCGGAACACCTGATGAAGTTGCAGACGCAATCGAAGGTTTCGCTAAAGCAGGATTCGGCGGAATGACAATTGCATTCTTAGATTATGCAAAAGAACTTCCATACTTCGCACAAGAAGTATTGCCACGTTTAGAGAAAAAGGGCGTTCGCGTTCCTAAGTAATAGACTAGAAAAATGAACTCAATGTTGAAAGGCCCCGACTTTAAGTTGGGGCTTTTTGCTGCCAATTGTTCATCTGGTTCCGCAGTAACAAATGCACCAGATCGTTGGAGTGGCTCTTGGGCAGATAATGTGGCAGCAGCCAGAATTGCCGATGAAGTTGGTTTAGATTTTTTACTTCCAGTCGCTAGATGGATTGGATATGGCGGTGCAAGTAATTATCACAATGATGTCTTGGACCCAACAACTTGGATGGCTGGCTTATTAGCGGTTACTAAGAATATAAATGTTTTCTCAACAGTTCATACTGCTTTCACCCACCCACTAGTTGCCGCAAAGCAATTTGCTACCGCTGATCAAATCGGAAATGGCAGGGCTGGAATCAACATTGTTGCGGGTTGGAATAAAAGCGAATTCGATGCTTTTGGAATTGAATTACCGCTTGGCCACGATGATCGTTACGAAAGAGCACAAGAGTGGTGGGATGTAATTAATAAGGTTTGGTCTACGGCAGGAAGATTTGATCATGCGGGTAAGTTTTTTAATTTAAAAGGTGTTGAAGGACTGCCCAAACCAGTAAATGGTCGCATTCCTGTCATAAATGCTGGGTCGTCAGAACAAGGTCGAGATTATGCGGCCAAGAATGCTGATTTTATTTTCACAGTCGTTGATAACCCAACTGATGGCGCCGAGGTTGTAAAACTTATTTCAGATAATGCAAAGAATAAATACCAGCGCAAATCTGGTGTTCTAACTTTGGGGCATGTGGTTTGTCGTCCTACTAATTCGCAAGTTGATGAATTTATTGATTATTACGCAAACAAAAACGCTGATTGGGTTGCCGTCGATAACATGATGGCTTTAATGGGGCAATACGCCAAATCTTTCACACCAGAAATGCTGGCAACCTATAGAACAAGATTTGCGGCAGGTGATGGATCTTGCCCACTAACCGGAACTCCAGATGAAGTGGCTGAACGCATTTATCAATTCGCTAAAGCGGGATTTTCTGGAATGACAATCGCGTTTTTTGACTATACAAAAGAGCTGCCATATTTTGCACAAGAGGTACTGCCAAGACTGGTTAGCAAAGGCATCAGAATTAGATAATAATTGGCACATGAAAAAACTCTTCGAAATAGTAAATGTTGGTGGATATGAATTAACCAATCGGATGGTCATGGCGCCGATGACCCGAAATCGTGCGGATGAAAATGGCGATCCAAATGGCTTAATGGTCGAGTATTACAAGCAGCGCACAAGTTTTGGATTAATCATTACTGAAGGAACGGCGCCCTCCCATGTCGGAAAGGCCTATCCAGGAATTCCTGGTATCTATACCGATTCTCAAATCGCAGGATGGAAGAAAATAACGCAGGCGGTTCATGCATCAGGTGGCCGAATTTTTATGCAGTTAATGCATTCTGGTCGAATTTCACATACGAAGATAACGGGCTTAAAACCAATTTCTGCAAGTGCTGTAACGCCAGCAGGAGAATTATTTACTGGGACTGGAATGGATCCATTCGAAACCCCAAAAGAAATGTCACTTCAAGATATCGCTGATGTGAAGGCTTCGTTTGTGACCGCGGCAAAAAACGCTATTGCTGCTGGGTTTGATGGTGTTGAACTGCACGGCGCAAATGGTTATTTACTACATCAATTCTTGGCACCGAATTCAAATATCCGTACCGATGAATATGGTGGCAGTGTTGAGAATCGTTGCAAGTTTGTAATCGAGGTTGTAAATGCTGTTGTCGAGGCTATCGGTGCTGATAAAACTGCAATCCGAATTTCTCCTAACGGCACATTCAATGATGTGGCAGAAACCGAGACTGAAGAGATGTATACATATTTGATTAATGCAATCAATAACTTAGGACTAGCATTTCTGCACGTCTCCAATCAATCAGGTTTTGATTCAATAACTTTTGCCCGAAAGTTTTTCAAAGGTTGCATTATTGCTAATTCAGGTTATGCAGATAAAACAAAAGTCGAAACTGCAAAAAGAATAATTGAATCTGGCCAAGCCGATCTCTTTAGTTTTGGCAGATTGGCACTTGCAAATCCAGACCTCCCGAAGCGATTAGCGCAAGGCCTGGAGTTAAATGCAGGGGATTCCAAGACCTTCTATTCACGAGGGCCAGTCGGATATACCGACTACCCAGTAGCGCCTTAAATAGTATTTTCAGGGTCGCTCCAAGCCAATAATCAGGCAAAAAGTTACCTGATTGTTATCGGGTGGACATTTGACGATAGTCAAAAATAGGGCAAGATTTGGCTACTAGTTTGTCCCGTCGGTAAAGACCGGCGCCCGGCAATCAAGCTAAACCCTTAAGGAGAACATGCATGAGAATCTCAAAGAAGATTTTGGTAAGCGTTGCTGCAGCAGCACTT
>CAWURN010000057.1:0-16080 GCA_963924835.1 Candidatus Nanopelagicaceae bacterium
GTCTTTAGATGATCTAAATCTTCACCCAGTGCTTCTTTGTCATCATCGGTAAAAGACATCTGCATTCTCCCTTAAAGTTTTAGTAGTAGAAAACTTATAGAATCTATGTTTAAAGTATAAGAGTTTTGCTACACTATCTATAAATAGGACCACGGATAGAGCATCTGACCTAGTGATTGAGCGTAAGCGAGGTCGCTACGGGGTGTGTAGAAAGAGCAAGCAAAGCTTGCGTCTCTATACTCCCTACGGATCAGAAGGTTAGGGGTTCGAATCCCTTCGGGCGCACATAGCAACTAAGCCAAAACTAACAAACCGACTAATCAGGAAACTAACAGCCTTTAGGCTTTGGTTTGATCTTGCATATCGCAGTTAACTTCTTGCTTGTGGCTGCTAATGAAGACTGTAGCGCCTTTATGCTGAACTTTAGTGATGCAATTTCATTACGAAGTTCATTTGCCGAGCTCTCGGCAGCCAATTTTACCTCTTCGGCCAATTTAGCCTTCAACTCTGCTTCAATAGAAATCTTTAGAGCGGCTGCAGCGTTACTATCTGATTTAGCCTTAGCCTCACGTGCTGCAATTGCATCTAAATCGGATTTCTCTTTAGCAGCCAAAGCAGCTTTTGTATCAGCCTCAGATTTCTCTTTAGCAGCCAAAGCAGCTTTTGTATCAGCCTCAGACTTTAATTGACTTTCAAACGAGATTTTTGCAGCTGTCTCAACTTTAGCTAATGAATCCTTAGTACTTTTCAGATCAATTTCTGCTTGCAATAATGCGTCATCACTTTTGTTACTAGCTTCGATAGCTGAGGCAAATGCTAAGTTTGCATATTTAGTGATGAGAGTTACTAAAGTGTAGTAGTACCCACTAAATTTTATGCTGCACTCGGGTCCTACTGTTGCGGCACTCCCGCCGGTAATTACACCTACTAAGTAGAGCTTTGCTGGGGTACTCACAATAACTGGCCCACCACTGTCTCCTGGACAAGCACTCGAGGTAGCACTTTTTAAATATACAGAATTTTTTGATGTTGGCGATTTAAAATCAAAATTCATAATAGTAGTCTTGGGAGTAAGGGAAACATTGCCACCTAATACTGTTGTCCCGTATCCATAAATTCGGGCAGCATTTTTATTTGTAATAAATGTTTCAGTTTCTTCATCAGAAGCTATTGTGATGTTTGATGTAACAGGAAGTGCCTTTTCTAAAACAATGAATGCAATATCGTTAACATCTGCAATATCGCTCGAAGAGTAGTAGGTAGATGTTATTTTTATTGATGCAGCTCGGTACTTTTCATAAACTGCACGGCTCTCAACAAAAGAAAATGTATTTTCAAAAACAGTACGATCTACCCCGCCTTCGGAAATTACTTTATATGAAACTCCCGGGGGGGATACCCAAACATTTTTTGCTAGCAAACCAGTTTGAGATTCTGTTACGCAATGCGCTGCCGTGACTACCACTCGAGGCGCAACAAGGGCGCCGGAGCATCCACCATAACGAATGCCGCTGGCATATTCCTTGATTACATTGACAATATTTGGGGAGCCCACTGCATCAAGCCCATTGTAAATTGCAGACACTGGGGTAATTGGAAGCAAAAACATCGCTGCTAGAACTAAAACGAGTCCCTTTATGCTGAGCTTCATAGATAAAGGGTAGCCAATAAGGCCGCAAAAAGTAGGGATAACCCCTAAAAATCAACGTTCAAGGCGTTAAATTGATTCACGAATCCATCTAATGAGGACTCGCACTTCTTTTTATCTTCCCTGCGGCTCAGAATGCTGGGGTTCAAATCCCTTCAGGCGCACACAGCAGTTCGGGCACAATTCTTTCGATTTATATATGAATCGAGCTTTTACTTGGCTGGCCAACGGCAACCCACTTACGCAGATTTTCAGATGAAAATAATTCATTAATTACCATTTCTACCGCACCAACTAGACCAGATTCAATTGGGAACTCAGTAATTCGAATCTGCAAATCCCTTGTAGCAAGAGGCAATGACCTATTAAGTACCGTCTCTCTAATTGAGGCCAACAACTTATCTCCAGCAGCCGAAACACTGCCCCCAAGGACAATTAGTGATGGATTATGAAAGTTAACAAGAGTCGCAAGAACGCTTCCTAAGTCGGAACCCACTTTTACAACTCTCTCAACGCACCACCTGTCACCATTATTTGAACCCTCTATAACATCTTGTACTTTAATGCGCTGCTTCGCCTTTTTTCTAACACCAAGGTAAACACTTTCATTATTACTTGAAGCGGCTTCAGCATCACGAATTAAAGCTAGTCCACCCGAAACAGCTTCTAAGCATCCTAAATTGCCACAGCGACACTGCACATTTTCGTTGGAAGGAAGGGCAATATGACCGATATCGCCAGCACAGCCTTGTGCGCCGCGATGTAATTGGCCGTGAGTTAAAATTCCAGCGCCGATTCCGCTCCCGATCTTCACAAAAATAAGTTCATTTGTAATTGGGTCATTACGGAGAGCGTGCTCGCCAAGCGCCATCAAATTGACATCGTTATCAACCCAAACAGGGACCTTGTATTTAGTTGAGAAACGCTCACGTACAGGGAATTTATCCCACCCGGGCATTATCGGTGGTGAGACTGGTGATCCAGTAGCAAATTCAACGGGACCGGGCACGCCGATACCGATACCCCATAAGTTCTTAATCTTTAAACTGCTAACTAATTCATCAAAAGAACTTTCTACTAAAGATAAGACAGCCTCAGGCCCTTCAGAAATCTCGACTCTTGTGAATGTAGTTCCCAGTAAATTTCCATTTAGATCAGAAGCTGCAACATTAAATCCAGTTGCCCCTAATTCAGCAACCAAAATTGCACCAGCGTTAGAATTAAAGTTAAGGAGTCTAGGAGCTCGGCCACCTGTGGATTGCCCCACTTCGCCATTTTGAAGAAGCTTTAGTTCAAGCGCCACATCAATGTATTTTGTGGCCAGTGTGCGAGAGAGGCCGGTAGATGTCGCAATCTCGGGGCGCGTGACCGAGCGAACTTTTCGCACATAAGTGATGACTTGTGCCAAGTACTGTGCGCCGTCAGAATCAAGTTCGAAGGTCATTGTGGTCTGTTGACGTGCCATAACCCTCCCTTTCCTCCGCTCGGTGGTCGGAACACTATCACCGGAGCGTACTACCTTAAGCGGGGAAGTTTATAACATTTGTATAAACTTTCATAACTTAGTCCAAAATGCTATTGACTTATGTTTTTTAAGGCATAAGTTAAGTACACGTTCACAGGAGGTAAGAAAATGAAACTTGGCTACCAGACGATTACTTGGGGTGGAGTTGTAGGTCAGGCACAAGGAGTGACAAGCATCAAGGATCTCTTTTATCAGACTTATGGTTCGACAGCTAAAGCTTGTGAAGATATCGCTGCTGCAGGTTACTCTGGCATCGAAATCTTTGATGGCAATTTAGCAGAATATGCAAATGATCCAGATTCATTTAAGAGTCTGCTATCAAAACATAAACTCGAATTAGTAAGTGTTTATACAGGTGCCAATTTTATTTATAACGACATCCTTGTAGATGAATTCCATAAGATCAAGCAAGCTATTGCTTTTGCTAAATCTATGGGTGCGATCAACTTAATTGTTGGTGGGGGTGCAAAACGTTCAACAGGGACTACAGATGAAGATTTCCAAATGTTGGCAAAAGGACTTGATCAGGTAACTGATCTTGCTGCTGCAGCAGGACTAACTGCTTGTTATCACCCACACTTAACAACAATCGTTGAAACCACTGCCGAACTGGACAAAATAATGAGTCTGTCAAAGATTCATTTCTGTCCAGACACTGCTCACTTAACTGCCGGTGGCGTTGATGCTGCTGCAGCTATCCGAAAGTATGGAAACCGTGTTCGTCACGTTCATCTTAAGGATTACACCGCAAATCCATTTGCCTTCTTGCCACTCGGTATGGGCGATATTGATTTTGCAAACATCTTCTCCGCACTGAAAGAAATCTCTTACGATGGCTGGCTTGTAGTAGAACTTGATGGGTATAACGGTGATCCCAAAGATGCCGCAGATATCAGCATGAAGTTTATTAAAGAAAACCTGAAGTAAGTTTCATTAAAACTCTTACCGTACTCAACTAAGATTCCAAGGAGGAATTATGAAAGTTAGTATCAAGTCAAAGGTAGTGTTAGCAGGGTTAACTGCAGCACTGCTCGGAGCATCAACATTGTCAGCAGTAGCAGCAGAGTCAGCCGCCTCTGTCGCTCAAAAGGGCTTAGCAGAACTTGCTAAGGGCGTTTATTCAACTGGACCTAATGGCGAAACAGCAGCTGCTGCAAGTTCGCTTAAATTCACAGCAGCAGAACTAAAAAAGCTAAAGGGGATGAAGGCAACAGCAGCGATCTCGTTCCACCTAACATCTGACTGGACATCTGGTCAGCAAGCAGGTCTTACAAAGCGTTTTGCTGAATTAGGAATCAAAATTGTTGGCGTAACACAAGCTGACTTTAAGGCAGATGTACAAGTTTCACAGATTCAGACGCTAATGGCCAAGAAGCCAAATATTTTGGTTTCAATTCCAGTAGATGGTCAAGCAACTGCAAGTGCATACAAGGCTGCAGCTGCAGCTGGCACAAAGATTGTCTTCATGGATAATACAGCAGCTGGATTAACAGTAGGCAAGGATTATGTTTCAGTTGTTTCTGCCGACAACTATGCAAACGGTGCTGCTTCTGCATACCTAGTGGGTCGCGAGCTAAATGGTAAGGGAACTATCGCTCTTATCTACCACGCTGCAGATTTCTGGGTAACAAAGCAACGTTGGAATGGATTCAAAGAAACAATCACAAAGAAATTCCCTGGAATCAAAATTGTTGATGAGCAAGGAATTTCTGGGCCAGACTTTGCTGGCGATGCCCAAAAGGCCGCAACAGCAATTCTCACTAAGAATCCAAAACTCAGTGCAATTTGGGCTGTTTGGGATACACCAGCTGAAGGCGTGCTTGCAGCACTTCGCGATGCAGGAAACACAACTACAAAGATTGCAACCCAGGATCTTGGAGCAAATGTTGCGATTTCTCTTGCAAAGAAGGGACCAGTTATTGGTCTTGGAGCACAGCGTCCATACGATGCTGGTGTAACTGAGGCGAACCTTGCCGCATACGCACTTCTAGGCAAGAAGGCTCCTGCGTATATCGCAATGCCAGCTCTTGCAGTTGATCACGCTGGAGTATTGAAGGCTTGGCAGACTGTCTATAGCGCACCCGCACCTGCTGACTTGAAGTCTTCATTCAAGAAGTAATTTCATAACGTCCCTCAAGGGGACATATTAGGAAACGCCACCCCGGGTTTAGAAACCCGGGGTGGCACCAAAACTTAAATTTAAGGAAGCGAATATGAAAAAGTTAAATGTCGGTCTAATTGGCGCAGGCTTTATGGGCAAAGCGCACTCACTTGCATATGTGGCCATGCCGATGTTTTTTTGGCCGGCTCCAGCTATTCCAGTCCGAAAGACCATCGTTGATGTTAGTGATGCCATTGCTGCAGAAGCTGCACAACGATTTGGCTTCGAAAAGAGTACTTCCGACTGGCGATCAGTGGTAGAAGATCCAGAAATTGACATTATTGATATTGCAACACCAAATCACTTACACGCTGAGATAGCAATCGCCGCAGCAGCGGCAGGGAAACACATCATTAGCGAGAAACCGCTTGCGCGAAATGGTGAAGAAGCGAAGACTATGTATGACGCGGTAAAGAATGCTGGAATCGTTCATATGGTTGCTTTCAACTATCGTCGAACTCCTGCAGTTGCACTAGCGAAGAAATATATTGATGAAGGAGCGATTGGAGATATTCTGAATTTTAGAGGGACATATCTTCAAGATTGGTCTGCTGACCCAGATGGTCCACTTTCATGGAGATTTCAAAAGAGTATCGCGGGTTCTGGTTCACTAGGTGACATCGGAACTCACGTCGTAGATATGGCGCGTTTTCTTTGTGGTGAAATCACTCAGGTGAACACCCAATTAAAAACATGGGTTAAGACACGTCCACTTCAAGCAGGTGGCGTCGATAAGCTTGGAGCAAGTACAAAAGATTCAACTGCACCACGTGGCGAAGTCGATGTAGATGATGAGGTGTTATCGCTCTTGGAATTCCAGAGTGGAGCAATCGGTTCATTGGAAGCTACTCGAAATGCACATGGGCGAAATAATTTCTTAACCTTTGAGATCCATGGATCATTGGGATCGATCTATTTCAACTATGAGCGCCGTGATGAACTGCAAGTCGCATTCTCCTCTGATCAAGCTGATCGCAAGGGTTTCCGTACTGTTTATACAGGTCCGGCGCACCCATATGGCGAAGGTCTTTGGCCAATCCCAGCTCTCGGTATTGGTTATGGAGAAACGAAGATCATTGAAACTTATGATTTCGTTAAGGCAATCATGGAGGGTGGAGAGGTTAGTCCAAACTTTAAGGATGGTTATCAGATAAATCTTATTGCTGATGCCATGGCTGCTTCTGCGCAATCTCGATCTTGGACCTCAGTCCAACTAGTTAAGTAATTAAGAAGAGGGGACTGACGATGTCTAGCAGCTTTAATGTCGTGGAGATGATTGATATTTCTAAATCATTCTTCGGCGTTAAAGTACTAGACAACGTCAGCTTCGCAGTAACTTCTGGCGAAATTCATGCTTTGGCGGGCGAAAATGGTGCCGGGAAGTCAACTCTGATGAAGATTCTTCAGGGTGTCTACACTATGGATTCTGGTGTAATTCAAATCGCTGGTGAGTCGGCATCAATTCATTCTTTTCAAGATGCTCGCAAATATGGAATAGGAATGGTTTTCCAAGAGTTCTCATTAGTTCCAGATCTATCGGTTGCTCAAAACATTTTCCTGGATCGGGAACATAAAAATAAACTTCATTTCTTCAATGAGAAAGAAACAATTAGGCAATCTAAGCTTGTTATGGAAGAGCTTGGTCTTGATATAGATGTAACTGTAAAAGTTTCGACTCTGGGTCGTGCATTTCAGCAGCTCACCGAGATTGCAAAAGCAATCGCAGGTGATGCCAAGATTCTAATTCTGGATGAACCAACCGCTTCGCTAGCGAAGGAAGAAGTAGACGCCTTATTCAAAGTTCTAAAGCAATTAACTGCACGTGGCGTTTCGATCGTATATATAAGTCACCGAATGGATGAGATCTACAGAATCTGTGATCGTATAACTATTTTACGAGATGGAAAAAAGATTGCCGTTTCTTCGCTTTCAGAGATTTCTCCACAAGAAATCATCGCTCATATAACTGGTCGAAAAGATGTCGAAATGCTCTCACATGAAGGTAGGGCAATTGAGCGTTCGACAACTCCAATATTTGAAGCCATTGGAATTCAAGTTGGCAACCGTGTTAACAATGTGTCTTTCAAGCTTTACCCAGGTGAAATTGTTGGGTTGGCTGGACTTATGGGAAGTGGCCGCACGGAATTGGTTAGGGCCATATTCGGGTTGGACAAAAAAGATGATGGATCAATAAAGATTGATGGCAAGGATGTAGCAATTAAAAATCCCCATGATGCAATAGCGCACGGATTTGCCTTTATTCCAGAGGACCGCCGCCGCCAAGGCCTTGTGATGGAGCATTCGGTGAAACAAAACATCTTGGCCGCGAATTTGTCATCACTATCACATCTAAATTTCCTTAGCTATTCAAAGATTAATAGCGTAGTTCAAGATTCAATCATTAATTTTGAAGTCAGGCCACCTGAAGCAAACAGAGAAGTCCGTTTATTATCCGGAGGCAATCAACAAAAAGTCGTTATTGCAAAATGGATGGCCACTAATCCAAAGATTGTTCTAATGGACGAACCAACAGTAGGGGTAGATATTGGAACTAAAGTTGAAATCATGAAATTGGTGCGTGCGATTGCAGCTGAGGGTAAATCTGTGATTCTTATTTCGTCAGAACTACCTGAACTACTTGGGGTTTGTGACCGAATTCTTGTAATTAGAAAAGGCAAGGTAGCAGAAGAGTTAGACCGTAAAGATGTCAGAGATGAAGACCACCTACAAATGATCGTTCAAGGGATAAAAGCATGATTCTATCTAGTCTCAAAAAAATTGATGTACGCGCGACATTAATTTATTGGATGTTTGCAACAATTTTCTTACTTTTCGCATTGTTACTACATGACGACGGATTTTTGCAATCGAATAATTTGCTTAACATTTTTCGTCAGACAGCAACGATTACTGTGATGGCCATTGCGATGACTTTTGTAATCTCGGCAGCCGAGATAGATCTATCTATTGGTGGCGTAGCGGGTCTGGCCAGCGTAGTTGGAGCAATTATGTTGCGTGATCACGGCTTAATTCAGGGAATTCTTGGCGGACTAGCTATTGGGTTTGTAGTTGGGTCTCTCAATGGACTCCTCGTGGCTCACGTTGGAATTCCCAGTTTCTTGGTCACACTTGGTATGCAAGGGGTTGCCATTGGATTTGCAGCTTTAGTCACCAATTATTATCCAATCCCAATCTTGAATGACACCTTTAATGCAATTTTTGGTTCAGGAACAATAGGTTGGTTTCCTGGGTTATTACTTTGGAGTTTCACTGCGGTAATAGTTGGTTGGATAACGCTGACAAAGACTACATTTGGACGACGCGTTCTTGCTACAGGTGGAAACCGTGATGCTGCAGAGTTCAACGGCATAAATACTAAGAACGTAAAGTTCAAAGTGATGTTGATTTCATCTGTTGTGGCCTCAATTGCTGGACTCTTGTACGCAGGACGTTTGCAAACAGGTCGATATGAGTGGGGTGCAGGTGATGAACTTTCTGCGATCGCTGCCGTTATTTTAGGTGGAACAAGTCTTTTTGGTGGAAGTGGAAGAATTATTGGAACATTTTTTGGCGCCTTATTGGTGGGATTGATCAATAACGGTCTGATTCTTGCCGGCCTCCCGGTCAGCCAACAACAAATTGTTCGAGGATTAATAATTATTCTTGCAGTTGCGTTAGCGAAAAAGAAATAGAATGACAACTACATTTTCACGCGAAGAGGTTATATTAACTCCACAATTAGTGATCAACGCGGGTGTAATTGGCTTCGGATTTATTGGCGAAGTTCACGTTCGTGCTATCAGGGCTGCTGGTGGTTTGGTAACCGCAATAGCGGCGAAAACGATCGAAGAAGCACAAGCAGCAGCTTTAAAAATGGGCATAGCAAAGGCGCTGAGCATCGAAGAGATGCTCAGTGATAACGATATCGACGTGATTCACATATGTACCCCAAATATTTTCCATGCTGAATTAGCGGAGCAGGTGATCAAGGCGGGCAAACACGTTATTTGTGAAAAACCTTTGGCAACTTCGGTAGCAGAAGCCCAGTACCTGAATGATCTGGCGCAATCAAAAGGCGTAGTAGCTACAGTCCCATTTGTCTACCGCTATCACCCATCAGTGCGGGAAGCTCGCTCGAGAGTTTCGCATTTAAGGGAGCCCTTAAATTTATTTCATGGTTATTATTTACAAGATTGGCTCTCCCGTGAAACAACTATCAACTGGCGCCTAGATTCAAGTATTGGTGGTCCTTCGCGTGCATTCGGTGATATTGGAGTTCACTGGTGTGATCTTCTTGAATTTGTCACAGGCCACCGGATCACGCACATCAACGCGCAATTAATGAAAGTATTTCAGAACCGTGGCGACAAGATCGAAATAGATACCGAAGACGGTGCGACCATGATCTTTAGAACAGACAAAGGTGCACAAGGGTCATTAGTTCTTAGCCAAGTATCTGCCGGCCGGAAGAACAAATTGTGGTTTTCTTTTGAAAGCCCAAGTGAAAGTTTTGTCTTCGATCAGGAAGCGCCAGACTCGTTGTGGATCGGTGGGCTTGCCTCCAATCAAATTGTGATGCGCGGAGTTGCCGAAGAATCAGCGAGTGCCAAGTCCTATTCAATTCTTCCAGCAGGGCACCCACAGGGTTATCAGGACTGCTTTAATTCCTTTGTGAGCGACACATATCGAACAATTGGAGGCGCAGTTATTGACGGTCTTCCGAATTTCAATGATGGCCTCCGAGCGGCAAAATTAACAGAAGCAGTTTTAAATTCGGCGAAATCTGGAAATTGGGTGGAGATAAAATGAAACTTGGCTTCTTAACCGCCTGTTTGCCCAAACTCACTTTAGAACAAATAGCTGATTTTGCAGTTCAAGAAGGATTTGAATCCCTAGAAGTTGCTGCTTGGCCAGATTTGGGAGAAAGACCCTTTATTGCGACTCATATTAATGCAGATTCGACAGATGCAGATTATCTGGCTTCAGTAAAAAGTATTTTTAAAAGCAGAAATCTGACTTTATCGTCATTAGCTTTTTATGATAATAATTTACATCCTGATCAAAACTCGCGCGATGCTATTAATTCCCATTTAATAAAATGCATTGATACTGCATCCGCATTAGGAGTTGAAACAGTCGGCACATTTATTGGGCGAGATTGGAATAAGCCAGTCCGTGAAAATTTGGCTATGGCGAAAGATGTCTTTGCACCATTAGTAAAGCACGCTGATTCCAAAGGCGTGAAAATAATAATTGAGAATTGCGTCATGGAGGGTTGGCATCCAGATGGCTATCCTGGAAACTTGGCATACTCTCCGGAACTTTGGGAGTGGATGTTTAATCTTGGTTTATTTTTAAATTATGATCCGTCACACTTAGTATGGATGGGCATTGACCCAATTGAAGCAATCAAGCCGTATATAGATCGTATTCCTCATGCGCAAGCGAAAGATATTCAGGTAAATACATCTCAAAGAAATTTCTATGGCTACCCCGGAAAATCTGTAATTAGAGAAAATCCTTGGGATGTTGGCTGGTGGCGTTACAGAGTCCCAGGTCTGGGTGATGTTGATTGGCGCAGACTAATTGATGTTATGTATGAAGGTGGTTTTAACGGAACATTATCGGTTGAACACGAAGATCCATTGTGGGGTGGAACCGAGGAAAAGATCAAAGTTGGTTTGCAAATAGCCTATAAAACCCTACGTCCACATATCGTGAAGTGAGGTTTTTAATGTCTAACCAGGAAATAATTATGTGTGCCCGCTTTCAGGCGAAAAAAGAAAAGCTAGAAGAACTAAAGGAGCGCCTTCTGGAAATGGTTGAATTAACATCAAAAGAAGAGGGAAATCTTTTTTATAATTTACACGTAGATAATATGGATTCGACAATTTTTTATTTCTTAGAGGGCTGGAAAAACGCCGAAGCACTTGCTTCCCATGACCAGACACCATATGTGAGAGCAATAATTGCAGATGCTCCAGAACTGACAGTGGACGGTATCAAGGTCGACTTTATGACCAAAATTTCCTAAAAAATCAGCAAGTTCTATTGGGTGAAACTTAAGCATTGACGCATCTGGCTACACACGCGACGCTAAGCACATGAAAATCACCCGTCACTATCTAGATGTGAATGGACGTCGGGTTCATTATCGGAAGTGCGGCAGCGGTCCAACCTTAATCATGGTTCACCAGAGCCCAAGATCATCAGCAGAGTATGAAAAGTTGATGCTCAAATGGGGAAGCTCATTTACTTGTATTGCACCTGATTCTCCGGGTTATGGTCAATCTGAACCACTTAATCTGAAATCACCAAAGATAAATGAATTTGGCGATGGCTTAATTGAATTTCTAGATGTCCTCGGCGTCAAAGAAGTTGCCATTTATGGTTTCCATTCAGGCGGTGCTATTGCACTGAACGCCCATGTGCGCAATCCAGGACGCTTCACAGCACTTGCGTGTGGTGGTTATCCGATCTGGACAAATGCCGAGATGGCACTTTTTGCCAGCGGTTACTTGCCTTCGTTTAAACCAACTGGATACGGCGAACATTTAACTTGGGTTTGGTCTCGCATTCTTGAGCAGAGTTGGTTCTTTCCGTGGTTTAAGACTGAAAGTTCAACTCGTATGCGTAATGCACATAATGATGTTGCTCGCGTGCATGCACAAGTTATGGAGCTACTTGATGCTGGCGATAACTACCAACACGGATATCGCGCCGTGCTATCTGCGCCAAGTGATATTCCGGCAGCTACTGAAAAACATAATCCAGTCCTTATCGCCACCTACCAAGGTGATCCACTTTTGATTCATCTGGATCGCTTACCTAAAATGCCAGCTGGTTGGATCACCGGCAGTTCTGAAAACCCAGTGGCACTTGAGGATTTATTCGGAGATTTCCTTAAGAAACACCCAGGGCCCAGCTATGAATCGTTTGCAGCGGACACGGATCGTGGCTTTGTCCCAGTTGAAACTAAGCACTTTGATGGCGCAATACAGTGGAGCGGAAACTTAAACGCCACAAAGTTAGTCCTCCACAACATTGGTGAATCAATTGAAATGTTGGAAGATTCTGGATCATTACTAATTGACCTACCTGGTCATGGATTATCAGGTGATATCAGCGATAAAGCATCACTTGCTGATTGGGCAGAGGTTATAAAGTTGGCGCTGACTAACCTTGGCGCAACTAAAATTAATTGTGTTTCTGGCGACCAACTATCTGCGCTACTAGTGCTGGCTATCGCTAAAGCAATTGGGGCAGAGTGTGTTTGTGCGACAAATGCCCACATTCCAGTTGATGGTGATAAGTGGCAAGCGGCCCAACCTGATTTAACTCCTGATCGTTATGGCAGCTATTTAACAAAGGCATGGCAAGTAGTTCGTACCAGCCAATTCTTCTGGCCATGGTTTGAAGCGAAAAATGCAAATTCAATTGAGTTCACTGGTAAGGAAATTGATCCTGAGTATTTAGCTATCGCACATCGCTCACTATTACGAGCTCGCTCTCGTGAACAGTTAACCAAGTTATTACTTAGTGCTGATAAAGCGAAATTAGTTGATAGCGCACCGAAAATCTCGAAATGGCACCTGGCAACTTGGGCTGTGAAACGAAACGATATTTGGCGTCCGTAAAAACTAATTTTCTAAAGTTGGTAATTCTTCGCCGGTAGAGTCTGATTTATCAGCAAATATGGCATCAAAGATAATTGCGCAAATAACCAAAGCAGCAGCAATTAGGAAGACCTCTTTTGTACTGCTATAAGTTGCGACCAACCCATAAATTATTGAGGTAATTCCAACTGCGATGTCATACAGAGCGGTCATAAACCCAACAGCAGCACCACGTGCCTCTGCGCCAACTCGTCTTCCAACCACTGATCCTAAGGCTGGCCATAAAACACTATGCGCAATCCCAATACAGATAACACCAAGAATGCCGAGTAGCGTGGATTTTGAAAAAGCTATGACAACTAACCCGATTGTCGAAATGAATAGGACTGGCCTAATTGATCGTTGTAGTCCGTATTTAGTGGCGATTGGGACTACAACAAAGCGACCAACTAGAACTGTGGCAGTAAAAATAGTCAGAGCTACAACTCCATTGGTGCCGTTGCTATTTAGATGAAGAACCAAGAAACCAACAACGGCCGAGTACGCAGTTGCACCGAGTCCAAAAGTGGTGCCAGGCACAATCGAAGCCCGCGGCATAAAGATGCGCTTTTTATCACCTGAAGTAGAGATAGCCGGGCTATTGCTTAATCTAAGTGCCGGAATTCCTAATAACGTAATAGCACCAGCGAGTAAGCCCGTCGCAGTTAATGAATTTAAGATTCCACCAATTAAAACTCCCAGCGTAGTGCCGCCCCAAACTCCGGTACCAATCATTGCTATGGAATGTGGCCGTTCTTTATCGCTGGATATATCCATCATCCAAGTTATGGCCGCGACTGAAGCGGCCCCTTGGAAGAAGCCTTGTAATAAGCGAACGGCAAAAAGTTGAGTAGCAGTGAGCGGCAGAGCTAATAAGAAGCCAGCCACTGCCACACCAATTAGGCAGATAGTTAAAGTTTGGCGACGGCCACGCACATCAGTTGACCAACCACCAAGAAAACGGCCAACAAGTGCGGCAAATGGAAATATTCCTAGAATCAAACCAAGCATCAGGCCACGAGTTTGTAAATTTGTAACTAAGTGAACTGGGAGCACGGGCATGACCGCACCTGTACCCATGTATCCCACAAATTGAGCAAGAATTAAAGGGGCCGAGCGTTTTGGCAGGCGCGCTTTCATCATTGATAAACCTACTCAGAAAATGGAAGATGTATGCAATTAATCTGGTCAGGCAGGGTTATTTAGATTACTTTTAATGTATAAATCTGATTTGTGGCATAAAGGTCGCGACTAGGGTTTGTTGTATCTCTGGCCGACTCAGCATAGGTAGCATCGAGTAAGGTTTGACTCAATAATAATGGAAAGCGGGAGAGCACGTGCGTGATTTAACAGAACTACAGAAACTACATAGTTCAAAGTGGTTGCGCTATGCCCCTGATGTTTTGCCTATGCATGTAGCTGAAATGGATTTCGAAGTTGATCCTGGTGTTCGCGCAATGCTTACAGAGATGGTTGCAAATTCAGATCTTGGTTATTTGGGCCCAATCCCAGAGGTTGCTGAAGCATTTGCTGGCTTTGCACAACGTCATTGGGGTTGGACACCGGATGCTGCGCAGGTTCGCATGACAACAGATGTTGGTGTTGGTGTAGTTGAAGTAATTCGTGCATTAAGCAAGCCAGGCGACAAAGTAATTATTAATTCACCGGTCTACCACAGCTTCTATATGTGGCTAGATGAATTAAAACTAACAACTGTTGATGCCCCGCTAATTCATGATGGCGATGATTGGCGGCTTGATCTAGTAGCCATCGAGTCTCAATTCGCGGCAGGTGCGCGCTTCATATTGCTATCTAGTCCGCATAACCCAGTTGGTCGAATTCACACCCTTGAAGAGTTAACTGTAATCGCCGAACTTTCTAATAAATACAATGCATATGTTGTAGTTGATGAGATCTGGGCGCCGCTAATTTATAGTGGGCAGACTTTTATTCCTTATCTTTCCATTCCTGCTGCACATCGACGTGGAATTGTTATCACTTCATCTAGTAAGGCTTTCAGTGTGGCGGGGTTGAAAGCTGCAATTATTGTGACTCAGAATCAGGAGATGTTTGAAGAGCTAAATGCGATGCCTGAGGCAAACCATTGGCGTGCTTCACTATTAGGCGGATTTGCTATGGCCAAGAGCTACAACGATGGCGACAAATGGTTAGCCAAAACTATGGCTCAACTTGATCACAATCGAAAGTTAGTTAAAGAACTTCTAGCTAAGTATTTTTCGGAAGCTAAATATGTGATTCCTGAAAGCACCTACCTAGCCTGGATCGATATTTCCCATCTTGGTTATGGCGATAACGCAGCCGAGCGCCTAATTGAAGAGAAAAAGGTGGCTTTTAACCCAGGCACTGAATTTGGTGATCAATATGGCGCTTATATTCGCCTCAACTTTGCAACTTCACCTGAAATTATCGAAGAAGGTATCAAGCGCTTAGCTTCTTGATCATGATTATTCCTTGGAACCAAATAAATATTACACAGCATTTAATTCGGTAAGGTATACATATGTCAAAGAAGTTAATCGTGCATGCTGGTTTTCACAAGACCGGAACGACTGCTTTGCAATCTGCTTTCTTTGCAAATATTGATGAATTAAATAAATTTGGAATTATTTATCCGCAAGTTGGCGGAAAAGCCCAACATAAAGCAATCTATTCTCTAATGGGAAAGACTTGGGGTTGGGAAGACCGGGGTGGAGTAACAGCAACTGATAAGAAATGGAAAAGCCTCTTAAAGCAGGTGGGTAAGGCAAAGAAAACCACTTTGATTAGTTCGGAATTTCTCTGTGAGCTTACCGAAGCGCAAATTTCTAGATTCAAGAAAGATCTAAATGTTGCCGATGCTCATATCTATTTCACAATTAGGCCGCTACTAAAGATAATTCCATCGGCATATCAGCAACATTTAAAGATTGGCATTAAGAGCAATTATGAAAAGTGGCTACATTCAATACTTGATGAACCTGGCGAATCGACAATTACGCCGTCGTTTTGGGTTCGGCACACCCACGCCAAAGTAATAAGCAAATGGATTGCCGAATTTGGAGCCGATCGGGTCACGCTAATTGTGGTTGAT
>CAWURN010000058.1:0-17785 GCA_963924835.1 Candidatus Nanopelagicaceae bacterium
CGCGAACAATTTAGATTGCACCCAGGAATTATGAAGGGAACTGAAAAACCAGAATACGGTCGCGTAGTAGATATTTGTACTCGCGATTCACTACGCGAATTGGTAACACCCGGACTGCTCGCAGTAATGGCACCAATCGCAGTTGGGTTTGGTCTAGGCGTTGGAGCACTCGGTGCATACCTTGCTGGCGCAATCGGCACTGGAACATTAATGGCAGTATTCCTGTCTAACTCTGGCGGTGCGTGGGATAACGCAAAGAAGATGGTTGAAGATGGAAATCACGGCGGTAAGGGATCCGATGCACATCACGCAACAATTGTTGGTGACACAGTTGGAGATCCATTTAAAGATACTGCTGGTCCAGCAATTAACCCATTGATCAAAGTTATGAACCTAGTTGGCCTACTTGTAACTCCAGCAATTGTTGGGTTTGCACTCGGTGACAACACTGATTACTCAATGGCAATTGCCTTGTTTGCAACTCTGGTAATTGTTTATGCATTGATTCGCAATCGTCGCGCATCAACTAGCATCGCTTAAACATTTAAATGGGTAATACAAGAGTTAATTAGAGTTAGGAACTTCCCTAAAAGATTATGGGCATAAAACTTGTAATCGTAGAATCTCCCGCGAAGGCGCGCAAAATTGGCGGCTTCCTGGGAGATGACTACGTCGTCGAAGCATCCGTTGGGCATATCCGCGATCTGCCACAACGCGCTGCCGATATTCCCAAGGAATACAAGAAGATTGCTTGGGCTAAAGAGGGAGTAAATGTTGAAGAAAGATTCGAACCGCTTTATGTAATTAATCCAGATAAGAAAGCGAAAGTATCTGAGTTAAAAGCACTTATGAAAGATGCCGATGAATTAATTCTGGCGACGGACGAAGACCGCGAAGGTGAAGCAATCGCGTGGCACTTAATTGAAGTATTGCGACCTAAAATTCCAATTCGCCGAATGGTCTTTCACGAAATTACAAAGGAAGCGATTCAAAAAGCTGCCGAAGAAACCCGCGATCTCGATTATCGCTTGGTAGATGCGCAAGAAACCCGAAGAGTTTTAGATCGCCTTTATGGCTACCGCCTTTCGCCGGTTTTATGGAAAAAAGTAATGCCAAGAATTTCTGCGGGTCGTGTGCAATCTGTAGCAACAAGGTTAATTGTGGAACGTGAACGCGAACGCATGGCCTTTATCTCCTCAAAGTGGTGGGATTTAACGGCGCAATGTGAAGCTGGATTTAACGCCAGATTACTTTCACTAGATGGCAAAAAAGTTGCAGCAACAAATGACTTTGATGCAAATGGTGGCTTGAAAGAGAAATCTCTAGCAAACATTTTATTGTTAGATGAAGCTGGCGCTAATGAGTTAGTTCAGAGCCTTACCGGCAAATCTTTAACTGTTAAATCAACAGAGGAATCGCCACGAACCGAACGACCAAAGGCTCCCTTCACAACATCAACAATGCAACAAGATGCTGGATCAAGACTTGGTTGGGGCGCACAGTTAACAATGCGAGTAGCGCAACGGTTATATGAAAATGGCTACATCACATATATGCGTACTGATTCTGTAACACTTTCAAAGAGCGCAATCGACTCTGCTAGAAATTCTGCAAAGGCGTTGTATGGAGCCGAATACATTCCAGCGACACCACGTGTTTATGAAGGTAAATCAAAGAATGCACAAGAAGCCCATGAAGCAATTCGTCCAGCGGGCGAAACTTTTAGAACCCCAGGTGAATTAGCCCCCGAACTTTCACGAGATGAATTCTCGCTTTATGATTTAATTTGGAAGCGCACGATTGCATCTCAGATGTCTGATGCCAAAAAAATGCAGATGCGAGTTGATTTTGATGTTGAAACTAAAACCAGAAGCGCGGCAATTTTCAGAGCAAATGGTTCAGTAATTACCTTTCCTGGTTTCTTAGCGGCATATGAAGAGGTAGTTGATGAGAAAGCAATTGATGATGAAGCCGCTGAAAGCGATAAGCGGTTGCCGCCAATGGCAGTCGGTGATTCAATAAAAGTTTCGAACTATATTTGCGAAGGTCATGAAACAAAACCACCAGCAAGATATACCGAACCAACTCTTGTAAAGAAACTAGAAGAGTTGGGGATTGGGCGTCCTTCAACATTTGCATCAATCATGAGCACAATTCAAGATCGTGGTTACGTCTCCAAACGCGGCCGGGCACTAGTTCCAACATTTCTCGCCTTCTCCGTAACTGGTCTATTAGAACAACATTTTGGAAAACTAGTTGATTACGAATTCACTGCCTCGATGGAAGAAGATCTAGATCGCATTGCAAATGGTGAAGAAGATCGAGTTACTTGGCTAACTAAATTCTTCTTTGGTACCGATGGAAACCCTGGCCTAGAAGCACTTGCGGCAGATCTTGGTGCAATTGATGCCCAGCAAATTAACACCATGAAAATGGGCGAAGATATTGAAATCCGAGTTGGACGATACGGCGCTTATATTCAAAAAGGTATCGGTGATGACCGTAAGTTTGCAAATATTCCAGAAACTATGGCACCTGATGAATTAACACTTCAAGTAGCTATTGATTTATTAGCGCAACCATCAGGAGAGCGTGAACTCGGCGTTCATCCAGAAAGTAATTTCCCGCTCGTAGCAAAGTCTGGTCGCTTTGGTCCATATGTAACTGAAGTTTTCCCAGAACCCGAAATGGTTGTTGACAAGAAAACTGGTGAACTTAAGAAGCCACGTAAGAAAAAAGATGCGCCAAAACCTAAGACTGCATCACTACTTTCTACAATGACTTTAGATACCATCACAATTGATGACGCTTTAAAATTAATGTCATTACCTCGCACCCTTGGTGATTACGAAGAAGTTCCAATCACAGTTCAAAATGGTCGATATGGGCCGTACATGACACACGGAACAGATTCCAGAACTTTGACCGCAGAAGATCAATTATTTGCAATTACATTGGATGAAGCTATTGAGCTTTACAAACAGCCTAAAGTTCGGCGTCGCGGCGTTGCAAAGCCGCCACTAAAAGATTTAGGAATTGATCCTGCAAGTCAGAAACCAGTTTTGGTAAAAGATGGTCGATTTGGAATTTACATAACCGATGGCGAAACTAATGCAACACTTCGCAGAGGCGATACCGTTGAATTTCTAACACTAGAACGCGGACTTGAACTACTTGCTGGGAGAAGAGCCTGGGAAGTTGAGAATGGTGGAGCAAGCCGAGTCAAGAAGAGCAGTAAACGCTCTAAGAAAGCCGCGCCATCCCTAACCAAGAACACTGTAAAAGCCACAGGTAAGGCTAAAAGTAAGAAAAAAGCGGCAACAGGTAAGGGTAAAGCCGCAGCTACTGAAGCATAAGTAGGCTTAGCACATGCCTAATTCACTTCCATATCCTGGAGCGCCCGCAGGAACCGAGAGTAGAAGTGTTTTATCAATTCCCGCTTTTAGAAAACTCTGGAACGCTATGGCTTTCTCTTCCTTTGGTGATTGGCTTGGTTTACTTGCCACAACGGCACTGGCGCAAGAACTTTCAAATGGCGATTATGCAAAAGCAAACTTTGCAATAGCCGGAGTATTCATTGTTCGCTTATTGCCCGCTGTAATCCTTGGTCCAATTGCAGGAGTCTTCGCCGATCGATTTGATCGCAGACGATTGATGATTTTTTGCGACATCTTTAGATTTGCTCTTTATCTCTCTATTCCAATTGTCGGAAATTATTTTTGGTTGTACACCGCAACAATTCTGGTTGAGTGTTTTACACTTTTTTGGTCTCCCGCAAAAGAGGCAACCGTTCCAAATATGGTTCCAAAGAATAAATTAGAAAGTGCTAACCAAGTATCACTACTGGCTGCCTATGGAACTGCGCCAATTGCTGCGATTGTTTTCTCATTGCTCGCCTTGGTATCCGTCGGAACAACAAGTTTCTTGCCAGTCGAATACTCATCAACCGCAGATTTAGCACTTTACATGAATGCAATATCTTTTCTTTATACCGCCTGGATTGTTTATCAATTACGCGAAATCCCAAAGGGTCCAGCAAAAAGCGGCGTAGCAAATGAAAATATTGGGAAATCACTATTCGAAGGTTTCAAATTTGTAAGTGGTTCAAAGATTATTCGTGGCTTAATTTTCGGAATGCTTGGCGCTTTTTTCGCCGCGGGTGCGGTTATTGGTTTAGCCCGAACTTTTGTTGGTGACTTAAACGCCGGAGATGCAGCCTACGGAATTCTATTCGGGGCGGTTTTCACTGGTTTGGCTCTTGGAATTTCACTAGGGCCAAAGGTGTTTGCACAATTTTCGCGTAGAAGAATATTTGGAGCGGCGCTAACTGTTTCTTCTTCATTCCTGATTCTCTTATCTTTAATGACAAACCTAGTTCTTGCCATTTTTATCACAATTCTTTTGGGTGCTTTTGCGGGGATATCTTGGGTTACTGGCTTCACAATGCTTGGTCTAGAAGTAGCTGATGAAGTTCGCGGAAGAACATTTGCCTTCGTTCAATCGTTAATTAGAGTCTCACTTGTTCTGGTACTTGCTATAGCGCCTTTAGCAGCCGCGGCGATTGGACGGCATACCTTTAAGTTTGAGAATTTTGAAGTTACCTATAATGGTGCTGCATTCACAATGTTTGCGGCTGGAATCATTGGCGTAATCGTTGGTGTTATTTCTTATCGCACTATGCGTGATCGCCCTTCAGTCTCACTGTGGTCAGATATAGTGGCAGCAAGTAGAGGTGAACTTGGTGGAATAACCGGGACAACACACACTGGTTTATTCATTTCATTCGAAGGTGGCGAAGGTTCTGGCAAATCTACTCAGACCAAACTCTTAAAAGAATATTTAGAATCAATTGGAAAGAAAGTTTTACTTACCCGTGAACCAGGTGGAACGCCACTAGGAAAGCAATTGCGAGAGATTCTTCTTGATAATAAAACTGGAAATATTTCACCAAGAGCTGAAGCCTTGTTATATGCGGCCGATCGTGCAAATCATGTTCACTCTTTGATTCAACCAGCGCTTGCCGCAGGAGAAGTTGTAATAACTGATCGTTATCTAGATTCATCTGTTGCCTATCAAGGCGCTGGACGTATTTTGCAGCCTGCAGAAGTCGCAAGAATTTCTAGGTGGGCAACAGAAAATCTTGCACCGAACCTGACAGTAGTTATGGATATTCCAGCTGAATTAGGCCTTTCAAGACTTCGATCGCTAGATCGTCTTGAGGCCGAACCCTTAGCGTTTCATGAACGAATTCGACAAGAATTTCTTAATATTGCGGGATCAGATCCAGAGCGCTATTTCGTTGTGGACGCAACACAGAACAAAGAGAATATTCATGAACAAATCATTGAGCGGATATTAAGTCTGCCACAATTTAGAGAGAACACGGCCGAGAAGAAACGATTTAGAAAACAGTGAGCTCATTATCGGTATTTGATAATTTGATTGATCAAGAACATGTAATTTCGGTGTTGCGTGAAGCTGTTTTTGCATCAGCAGATGTAAGTAATCAATCGCAAGAAATGACGCATGCCTGGCTCTTTACTGGCCCTCCAGGTTCAGGTCGCAGCAATGCAGCACTTGCATTTGCCGCCGCTTTAGTTTGTAAGTCAGGCGGTTGCAATGACTGCATTGATTGTAAAACGGCTTTAACTGGAATCCATGCGGATGTTGAATTAGTTAAAACCGAGGGGCTCTCAATCAAGATTGATGAAGTAAGAGATCTAATCACCCGAGCTTCTTGGAGCCCCGCTGTTGGAAACTATCGAGTAGTTGTAATTGAAGACGCTGATCGTCTTACTGAATCTGCAGCCAACGCGCTATTGAAAGCGATTGAAGAGCCGGGCCTTAGAACTGTTTGGTTGCTCTGCGCACCGAGCGCGACAGATGTTCTGCCAACAATTCGTTCGAGAACTCGCAGTCTGGTTTTACGGACTCCTTCAGTTGCCGCAGTTGCTGCGCTGCTTGAAGAAGAGAAGTTTTCATCCGCAATGGCAAATTTTGCTGCTCGCGCTTCGCAAGGTCACATTGGTCGTGCCAGACATTTAGCAAAGAGCGAAGATGCGCGCACCCGACGTCAGGCAATCTTAAAAATTTCCTTACTCATTACAGATGTCGCATCCGCCTTTAAAGCAGCACAGGTATTAGTTGAAGCGGCTAAAGCAGAAGCCGAAGAAGAAGCGGAAAAGCGGGATGATGCCGAACTCGCCTCACTTAAAGAAGCATGGGGCCAACAAGGTTCAAAATTAACTCAAGGCGGCGCAAAAGTAGTTAAAGATTTAGAGAAAGAGCAGAAATCCAGAACCACAAGAATGGTTCGAGATTATTTGGATCGAGCACTTTTAGATATCGCAACGCTTTACCGTGACATCCTTTTGATCCAAGCAAATTCTCTTGATTCAATTATTAATACTGATCTAATTTCAGAGATAACCAAAATCTCTAACTCCACTACACCAGAGGCAACGCTCGCAAAATTGGAAGCAATCATGAGCGCCCGAACAAATCTTTTACATAATGCAGCACCACTTTTAACAATTGAAGCACTTATGGTTTCGCTTAAGTAATGTCTTTAAAATACAAATCCGTTCTGCTGGGGCTAGTTGTAATAATTTCTCTTGGCGCAGCAGTGGTTATTACAAACAATAATTCTAAAGGTTGGGGTTTAAAAGATTACAACGCACAGGAATTAGATTGGCAAGATTGTTACGGGGAATTTCAGTGTTCATCATTTAAAGTCCCGATTGATTACGAGAACATGGGCGAGAAAAATTTCGTGCTGAAAGTTCTTAAACATAGTGCCGCAGATCAAGCGAATAAGTTGGGCGCAATTGTTGTCAATCCTGGTGGTCCTGGGGGCTCGGCCGTCCACTATGCGTTTAACGCAAAATATATAGTTTCTGAGGGGCTTCTTAATAAATATGACATTGTAGGTTTTGATTCAAGAGGAATAAATAATTCAGAAGAGATTCGCTGCCTAACTGATGCGGAAGTGGATACATTCCTCAACACTGATGCAAGTGATGGAAAACCGCAGAGTATCGCGGATTTAGTGGCTATTTCCAAAGATTTCGCCGCAAAATGTGCGAAATCAGCTGGTGCGAAATTAGGACATGTAAGCACGCTTGAAGCAGCAAAAGATATGGAAATCCTTCGCAACTTACTTAGCGAAGATAAATTAAATTACCTCGGGAAAAGTTATGGAACATATCTAGGGACTTTATATGCAGCGCTATTTCCAAAATCAGTGGGAAGAATGGTTTTAGACGGCGCTGTCGATCCAAGTTCCTCACTTCGCGAGCAACAGATTGTACAAGCAGTTGGATTTGATCAGGCGCTAAATAATTATCTAGCTTCTCAGAGCAAGTACAGCATTGCAGATATCAGAACACTTTTAATGAATTCAAAAACAAATCCAATGGAAGATGCAAATGGGCGTAAAGTAACCCAACCCCTAGTTATAACCGCAATTGCCCAATCGTTGTATGACCCAAATGAGGGCTGGAGAGAATTAAGCAAGTTATTAAGTAAAGCAATTACTAAAAAAGATCCATCGGGAATATTTGAACTTGCCGATAGTTATAACAGTAGAGATGAATCTGGAAGTTACTACAGTAATCAAAATGATATTGCAATAATGATCACATGTTTAGATTGGCAAGAACCAAGAACTATTGAACAAATGGGCTCTGATAGAGATGCATTCATTAAAGCGGCTCCAATCTTCGGCCGATTCTTAAACTTTGCTGGATTACCTTGTAAATACTGGAAAGCTAAACCACAACTTCCAAAGATACAATTAACAAAAATAGTCACCTCTCCAATAATTATTATCGGAGTAACCCAAGATCCTGCAACGCCATATAAATGGGCGCAAAATCTGGCCAAAGTATTCCCAAATTCAAAATTGTTAACCTTAAGAGGCGAGGGTCATACCGGCCATAATCAGGGTAATAAATGTGTTGATTCGGCCGTGGATTCCTACTATTTAACGGGGAAAATTCGCGCTTCAGCCTTGATTTGTGCCTAAAGTGGTAATTAGCATCCGTTGTCATACGGCATTATTTCCCTATGCGCTTAGACCACGTCTCATATGTAACCTCTCATGACCAACTTGCCGACACAGTCCAACGTTTGGGTTCACGCCTAGGAAGCACCTTTGTTGATGGTGGAGTTCATCCGAGATTTGGAACGCGAAACTTCACATTGCCGTTACAGAATGGGCACTACATTGAAGTTGTTTGTCCACTAGATCATCCAGCAGCAGACTCTTCACCATTTGGTAAAGCAGTATCAAAGCGCGCGGCAGAAGGTGGCGGTTGGTTAACCTGGGTTTTAGCAAGTGATGATATTTCAACAATTGAATCCCGACTTGGTCGCCCGGCAGTAGAAGGCCACCGGACAAAACCAGATGGCATTGATTTATCTTGGAAACAAATTGGAATCCTTGAACTTTTAAATGACAAGCAACTCCCATTCTTTATTCAATGGTTAACACTTCAACATCCATCTGCAGATGGGAAAGCAATCTCAAAGATTGTTAAAGTTGAAATTTCCGGAGATGAAAAAACTATTTCGGAATGGATTGGTTCTGATTTAGAAAAAGCTATTGGAAGTGATATCGAAGTTGAGTGGGTAGATGCTTCATCTAACGATGGTGACACCGGAATTGTTGCAGTTCATTTAGCGACTCCAACTGGAGTTATCAGACTAGATTAAGAGGACGCACGTGAGACTGAAAATCGCAATCCTCATAGCAAAATCTGCAGGAGCGCTTTCAAGAATACTGCTTCGTAATTCAGGAGAAACTATTCCTGGTCGCGTTCTCTTAACCCTTTACCCAAACGCAATAGCAGAATTAGCTAAAAATCGTAAGATTATTTGTGTATCTGGGACCAATGGCAAAACATCAACAACTAAGGCGCTAGTAACTATTATTTCAAAGTTAGGTTCAGTTACTACAAGCCCAACTGGTTCGAATTTAGATCGCGGTGTTGCAACCGCTTTAATGCGCAAATCTGATTACGCAGTGCTGGAAGTCGATGAGCTACATCTGTCGCGTGTGATTAATGAAGCAAAACCGGCCTTAGTTCTATTGCTAAACCTAACTCGCGATCAATTACACCGGATGCACGAAGTTAAGAGAGTTGCCGAGAGATGGGCAACTAGCGCGAAGAGTGCACCAAATACGCTATTTGTTGGCGACATTGATGATCCATTTGTAGCATTGGCGTTATCCGCTGCAACACAATCACATTCGGTCTCCTTTGGCGGACGCAAACACTTAGATGGTGCGGTCTGTCCAAGTTGTGGCAAGTATTTGAAGTGGAGTGAAAATAATTTCAAATGTTCTTGTGGCCTGACAAACATAAGCCCAGATGAACTCTTTGAATCAGGGACAGCAGCGCTGCGAAATGCGACGCTTGCAAATGTCGCCGGTAAATTATTAGGTGGCCAAGCAATCGCGATTGATGAAAAATCCTTGGAGCGAAGTGTTGATAGAGAATATAAAGGCGTAAAGGCAAATCTTCGACTTACAAAAAATCCGGCATCTTGGGGCGAAGCGCTGAACTCTGTTGTTGGAGACGATGTAGTTTTAATTGTTAACTCACGCGAAGTAGATGGCATCGACACCTCGTGGCTCTGGGATATCTCATTTGCACAGCTTCAAGGCAAACGCGTAATTGTTTGTGGGGAACGTGGGTTAGATATTGCTTATCGCCTACATGTCGAAGGTATCGAAGTTGAGGTAACTTCAAATTTCGCAGATGCAATCTCTAAGTTTTCAAGTGGATCAAGCGTTCATGTGCTTGCGGCTTACACCGCCTTTCACGAATTGGTTAATACATGAGCCAGATAAAGATTATTCGAATTCATAATGAATTACTTGGAACCTATGGCGACCAAGGCAACGCTGAAGTTTTAGCTTTCCGTGCTAAGTTTCATGGAATCACAACAACAATCGTTGACGTTAATTACAACAATCCATTGCCAACTAATGGCGATATTTATTTATTAGGTGGCGCTGAAGATGCGGCGCAACTATTAAGTTTAGAAGCGTTACGGCGGGACGATAATTTAGAAGTTTTAAATTTAGCAATTGAACGAGGTGCGGTCATTCTTGCAGTGTGTGCTGGATTTCAAATTATCGGCAACAAATTCTGGGCTAATGGACAAGAAGTTGATGGCTTAGGTTTACTCGACGTTGTCAGCGGGCCAGGTGATGAGCGCTTGGTTGGAGATATCAAAACAATTTCTACAGTCCTTGGTTTTGAATTAACTGGCTTTGAAAATCATAGGGGACGCACAATTTTAGGACCAACTGCAGAAGCCTTTGGAAAAGTTGTAACTGGCCACGGAAATGGTGACAGTAAATTTGACGGCGCAGTTTATGGAAATATTTTCGGTACATACATGCACGGTCCAATACTTGCGCGTAATCCGGAATTTGCAGATTTATTATTAACACGGGCAACTGGTCGAAAATACGCGCAAATCACAGATCCGCTAGCTTCGAAGTATGCATCGTGGCGTCGCAAGGTAATTAAGTAGGTTACAATTAACTAGTTGTTGCAACCGCAGCACTTCTCATAGAACCCTCTGATAAGAATCAAGGTTCACTTGCGAGTCTTAATCTTTAGCACCACGAGACACGCTTGATGTCTCGATTGGTATTTTTATGTCATTTAAAGATTTAGGTATTGCTCCTGCGCTCGTAGAAGCTCTGGACGCTCAAGGGATCACTTCACCCTTTCCAATTCAAAGCGCAACGCTTCCAGATGCAATAAAAGGACGTGATGTTCTAGGCCGTGGCCAAACTGGATCCGGAAAAACTTTAGCTTTTGGTCTCGCTATGTTGACTCGGCTAGAAGGTCGTATTGCAAAGCCACACCGCCCACTTGGATTAATACTTTCTCCTACCCGCGAACTTGCTGTTCAAATTTCTGATGTTGTCGGCCCACTTTCTCGCAAAGTTGGACTTAGCACTCAAGTTGTAGCCGGCGGCCTTTCTTATGTTGGCCAAATCAAAGCACTTCGCTCGGGTGTAACAATTCTTGTTGCAACCCCAGGTCGCTTAATAGATTTAATTGAGAAGAAGCATGTTGTTCTAGATGATGTTGCAATAACTGTTCTAGACGAAGCAGATCAGATGGCCGATATGGGTTTCTTGCCAGTTGTGAAAGATATTTTAGGTCAGACAAAAGATGATGGTCAGAGATTGCTTTTCTCTGCAACCCTTGATCGCGATGTTGACTCTCTTGTGAAGCGCTTTTTAAAAGACCCAATCACTCATTCACTTGAGAATGAAAAATCTCGCGCTGCAGATATGTTGCACCACGTTCTAATCATGGATCAAGGCCACAAAGATTTAGTTGCAACACAAATTGCTGCGCGTAAAGGCCGCACAATCTTCTTCGTTCGCACAAAACATGGCGCAGATAAACTCGCTGAAAAAATGCTTCGCTCTGGTGTTCCAGTTGGCGTATTGCATGGCGGTAAATCTCAAGGTCAACGCACACGTGTTCTTGCAGCGTTTAAAGATGGTCGTGCCTCAGCACTTGTAGCAACAGATGTTGCGGCTCGCGGAATTCACGTTGATGATGTTTCGTTAGTTGTGCACGTTGATGCTCCAGCAGATCACAAGGATTATTTACACCGTGCCGGCCGAACAGCTCGCGCAGGTGCAACAGGAGTTGTAGTAACTCTTGCTACTCACAAGCAGAAGCGCGGAATTTTCGGTATTACAAATCAAGCAAAAGTTAAATTAAACGAAGTTTATGTTCGCCCATCAGATCCAGAATTAGTTCGCGTTACAGGATCCCAAGAACCATCAGGAATTCCAGTAATTGTTGAAGCTGAAAGACCAGGACGCAATGATCGCGGAAGTCGCGACCGTGGTGACCGTGGTGGATTCCGACGCGGTCATGCAAGTAATTTTAAGAAGCGCAGCGAAGGCGGCGGACGTGTTGGCGAAGGCGACCGAAGCGAGAGAAGCGAAAGAGAAAAACCTGTCCGTTCATTCAGAGGTGCTGCTCCTGCTAAACCAAAATATGAAGATCGCAAGCCTGCGCAAGAACGAACCGAGCGTTCAGTTAGTCCAGTTAGAAATGAAAGACCAGATAAATTTGAAAAGCGTGGAAAGCCGGAACGCACATTTCGTGCCGATCGGCATCCAAAAGCAGAGCGTTTTGAAAAATCAGATCGCCCAGCAAAGGTAGATCGTTTCAATACTCCTAAGCCAGCAAGCAAAACTTCTAAGTTTGATAAGTCAGATAAGTTTGATAAGTCAGATCGCCCAGTAAAGAAGAGTTATAAATCTGACTCTCGTCCTGCAACATCAACTTGGCGCGCAGATTCTGAGAAGGTTGAACGCCCAGCTTTTAAGAAAGCTTCAGGTCCAAAGAAGTTTGCGAAGAAGGCTCCTGCTAAGCGTGCACCAATTGCTAAGGGAACTTTTAAGAAGGCTGGCCCAAATAAAAATGCGGGTAAGCCTAAACCTAGAGTTAAGTAGTGGCCAGCAGTATTAAAGGGCTAAATCTTAATTCTTCTACCTTCGTAAAGTTTTGATATCGCAATTGAAAGAATTGTCAGCACTGTGCCAAAAATCAAATAACCATTTAGGGATCCGGCCTTTGCTGGAACTAGCCAATCAATGATTACAGCTCCAACTAACTGCCCTGCAATATTTAGAATTACAAAATTGAGTACCCCTAAATGTTTAATTATGTAGGCCGAGACAGCTACGAAAACTAATCCAGCAGTGCCACCGGTATAAACCCAGAAATTACTTGGTAGTGGACCGATTGTTGCACCAAGGGCAAGATCTACCGAAAGCGCAATCAGAACTACTACAGCACCGCTAGCAAAGTTTAACCAAGCGGTTGCAAGAGGTCTTCGGGCAATTACATTTACTCGACCATTCATACCTTGTTGGATAGATGCGAACACGCCGACAATTAGGGCAAATGCAAGTGGCAGAAATCTAAATTCCGAATCTGTTAAATCAGGGAATACCGCAATCGCTACGGCAATTAAAGTTGCAACCGCTCCAAGAATTCTAGGTTTGGTTATCTTCTGTTTACCACTCGGCGTTATTCCGGCTTTATCTACCAATAATGAAGATACGGTCTGACCAGCAACGACGCTAATTGTAAAAAGCGCAACACCGATTTGTGGGACAACAATGCTTTGAGCAGCAACAAAGACGCCACCAAGGACGCCACCCATAACTTCCCAAGCGAGAAGCTCCTTATTTCTGACTGCCGCAAAAATCCTAAAGAGTGCTTCACGTTCGCGCTTAAACCCGAAAACTAAAATTGTTACTAAAACCAGACCAGTTATAAATGAAATAAAGGCAGCGGCAAGTCCATTATCAAGGTCTACTGAAAGTTGGCCATTTATCCGTGACTGAATCGCGACTACAACGCCAATTAGTACTGCGAAGATAGCAAACATATTTCCTCTGTTCTATTTAATAAACGCAAGGAATTTTGCTGCCATCAACTGATTTTCCACTTGCTAAATTAGCGTAATTAATTTTAGTGGGTTTAGGCGTAGGCGTAGGAATAGCTTTCAGATCTTTTGGTTTTGGATTAAATAAATCTTGGACATATTTCCGGATTTTAATTTCGTCAACCAAGTTAACACTCTGGCTGTTTCGCATTACATATCCCTCGATAGGCAGGGTATGGAACTTGATATTTCCTCCAGTAAGCGCCTTGGCTTGTGGCAAGAACCCGAGAACATCAAAACCAGAATCAATTACAACATCTTTCTTTGCAACATTTAGCAGACCAGAAAGTTTTCCGATATCACCGAATATTCCTTGAGTTCTAAACTTTGTGATAACTCCAGCAATAAATGCCTGCTGACGGTGGGTGCGGTCTAAGTCGCCATTTGGAAGTCCGTGACGTTGACGAACAAACTTAAGAACATCTGCCCCAGAAATTGTTTGTAGACCAGCAGGAAAAACTGCCCCCGAATATTTTTGGTCACTAACTGCTTTTTTCAAACATACTTGGATTCCACCAAGTGCATTTGCCAAATCATAAAATCCAATCATGTTCACTTCGGCGAAGTGATCGATTGGGACATCTAAGAACTGTGAGACAGTTGCAATAGTGGCTGCGCGTCCAGCATCTCGGGAAAGACGTTCTCGAGCTGGTTGTTTTATACCTTCTTTATAAAGTCTGGAATCTTCGGCATATTTTGCATAACCGTATGCTTCTTTAATTTTCTTCATGCCATATCCAGGAACATTTACATAATTATCGCGTGGAATAGAAATAGCCACGGCTTTCTTACCACCAGCAGGCAGGTGAATTAAAATTAAAGTATTGGTGTTATAGCCACCTACGCTTGCTGGCCCAACATGGAGCAACTTTGAAATCTCACGAGGAATTGGGTTTCCGTCATTATCTCTACGGCTATCAAGACCAATTAATAGAATATTCGTATCACCATTTTGTGACTGCGCTGCACCCTGCAGGACCTTAGATCTTGGAATCGCACTAGAAGCGGCTTTACTAAAGAAATGAAATCCACTAGATGTTAGAACAATCCCGATAGAGAGAGCCACTGCAATTTTTCTGGCCCATTTACGCATAACGAGTATCTTACCTAATAAGAAATTGAATAGTTGTCGTTAAAGTAACCTTATGGGAAGAATTGGCGCACTCGCATTGGTTGGGTCGGGCGAATATTTACCGGTAATGCAGGAACTTGAGAGTGCGCTAATAAACTCTGGAATTTCTAATGGAAAACCAAATATATTCTTACAAATTCCCACTGCGGCTGGCGAAGAGAGCGCAGAGCGTTTGCAGTTCTGGGAATCTCGAGGGGCTGATCAAGCACGCCGAATCGGAACAGTTCAGGAGTTTCTACCAATTTTTAAACGTGAAGATGCTTTCAATGATAAATATATTTCGCTAGTTAAAAGCGCTGCTCTAATTTATTTCTCTGGCGGAGATCCAGGATATTTAGCAAATTCTTTATATGAAACTCCGTTGTGGGATGAGATAAAAAAGAATTGGTTGGCCGGTGCATCACTGGCTGGTTGCAGTGCAGGTGCGATGGCGTTGAGCAGTGATGTTCCAAATTTTTTTCGAATGAAAGAGGAAGGAATTCCTGGGCTAAATGTGATTCCACATCTACGACCAATCCCACATTACAATAAATTTTTTGGTTGGATTCCAGATAGCGCGGCAAAAATTGTAATGAAAGCTCCGGATGGAACTGTGATAATTGGGATAGATGAAGACACCGCTTTAGTCACAGGGCTTGATGAAGACACAAGCCTCAATAAAAATAGTTGGCGGGTGTATGGTGAAGGAAGTGTTCATATATTAAGTGGGGCTCCAACGGCAAGATTTAAGGTCGGAGAACTAGTTAATCTGCAAGTATCATAATCAAGTGCACTTTACTGGACTATTTAATTTCCGCTATATAAAGCGCTTTTATTTCGCTCGCTTTATTAGCAACTTTGGAAATGGAATGTCTCCAATCGCTCTTGCCTTCGGAATTTTAAATCTGCCAAAAGGTGACGCAAATATGTTGGGATTAGTTCTGGGGTCAACAACAGTTGCAATGCTAATAATGAGCCCATTCGGTGGCGTACTGGCAGATAAATTTGGGCGCATAAGAGCTGTGGCTTTTGCTGATTTAGTGGCATCGGCAGGACTCTTTGTGCAGGTGGCATTTTTTGCAACCGGAGATGTTCCGTTGCTTGTTTTACTACTTGTGAATATTAACTTCGGATTAATGTGGGGAATCTTCTGGCCCGCAATGTCTGGAGTCCTACCCGCACTTGTCCCAGATGAGCACTTGCAGAGTACCAATTCTGTAAATAATTTCTTTTCCAATGGCGCAATAATTTTGGGGGCAGCAGCTGGTGGACTGATTGTTGCTGGTTGGGGCGTTACCTGGGCTTTAGCAATCGATGCCGCAACCTTCACTATCGGAGGAATAGTACTATTAACTTTTAGACATGCTTCACCAGCAGGCGTAAAAACCGAGAACTCAATGTTTGACGATTTGATTCATGGTTGGAAAATATTTATCTCATTCCGTTGGATCGTAATTGGGGTATTTGGATTTTCATTTATTATTCTGGCTTGGGCAGCTGGTGAAAATATTTTAGGACCCTTAATAGCACTCAAAGAATTTAATGGTGCAAAATCTTGGTCACTGGTTTTGACCTTTGAGGGAATAGGTTTGTTACTAGGTTCAGTTATTGGCCTAAAGATAAAATTGAAATACCCACTTCGCTTTTTGCTGATAATTAGCTTTTCAATTTCACTTTATATGTGGTCAATGGCAAAGCCGCAATCCATCTGGTTCATCGCCATCTGTGCATTGCTTTGGGGGATCACGCTAGATTTATGGATAACAATTTGGTCTACTGCTATGGCAAGGGAAGTGCCACGCGAGGCACTTTCGCGAGTTTCTTCATTTGATGCGATGGGAACAATGTTGCTGCGCCCGGTCGGATTAGCTATTGCCGGCCCGCTTTCAATGGCTATTGGAATCTCAAACACCCTCTATTTTCTTGCTATTTTTAGCGCAGTCCTTATCTTCGCGATGCTAGCAACGCCTGCCATGCGAAATATGCAGATCGCAGATGCGAAGGAATCCGTTTAAACTCACAGAAATAACTAATCTTTTTCGCCCCACTCGTTAAGGAAAGGGAAATTAAGATAGCTCTATGAGAAATTCGATGATTAGCACACCGTCTAAAGTAATAGCAGGGTTTGTTCTCGGAATAACAATGGTGGGTGGCATAGCGACCGCAGCAGGAGTTTTCAGTACATCCGTTGTAAATGCCTGCGTTGATAAAAAGACCAAAGTCATCTATGCAGCGGTGAATAATTCTTGCCCATCAAATAGAACAGGTGTAACTCTTGGTTCACCAAGTTCTGCTGCTGGAAGCATTAATTCGATTGTCACGAAGGTCTTTCCAAGTGTTGCAACCATAAATGTCACAACAACTAATGGTGGTGGAACTGGTTCCGGTTCAATATTTAAAACAACTTCAACTTTTAGTTATGTAGTTACTAATAATCACGTCATCGAAAGTGCTGCAGGTGGTGCTGGAACAATTACCGTTGAGTTAGATAACGGAGATCAAGCAGTTGCAACAATTGTGGGCCGAGAGCCAAATTATGATTTAGCAGTTCTCAAGATAAACAAAGGCAACCTTCCAACAATTGAAATCGGTGATTCAAGCCAAATACAAATCGGTGACCAAGTTATTGCCTTCGGTTCACCACTTGGCCTTGATCACACAGTCACAAGTGGAATCGTCTCTTCACTAAATCGACCAGTTGTCACAAGCGGTGGATCAAATACAACCGAATCTTATGTAGATGCAATTCAAACAGACGCAGCAATTAATCCCGGAAATTCTGGTGGCCCACTAACTGATTCTTTGGGACGCATGATTGGAATTAATGCTGCAACCGCAACACTTGGTTCAGTTTCGGGACAGAGTGGATCGATTGGACTTGGGTTTGCAATTCCAATGAATCAAGCGTCTCGTGTTATGAATGAAATTATTGCCAACGGAAAAGCAACGAGACCAGTTCTTGGTGTGTTCTTTGATCAGAGTTTTACTGCTGGCAAAGGTGCAAAGATTTCTAGCCTTACTCCAAATGAAGGCGCACAAAAAGCGGGAATTCCAGCTGGAGCCATTATTACTTCAATCAACGGCATTCGGATTACGGATTACGTATCTGCGATAGTTCGAATTCGTTCATTTGCTCCCGGCGATAAAGTGACTGTAATAGTCACA
>CAWURN010000059.1:0-4430 GCA_963924835.1 Candidatus Nanopelagicaceae bacterium
GCAAGAGTTGCCGCAATCTTTGCGCCAACAAGCCCAGACTTTCCAAGACCGGTTATTACGACATGTCCCTTGCATTCAATTATTATTTCTAAAGCAGGCGTTAAATTCGCCTCTAGTGTTTTAGCAAAGTTATTGAGTGCAGCTATTTCAGTATTTATCGCGCTGGTTGCAGCAGCAAGTGCTTTAGATAAATCAGCCATTGATCACCCTATTAATCCCTAGTGGATTAGACTCTTGTAGCGCTGGTGGAAGTAAATCGTCAATAAAGTTCTGGTAGGAAACTGGACGCAAGAAGCGGTAAATGGAATCGAGTCCAACAGATGTGGTGTGGCTTGATGATGAAGGAAATTGACCACCATGTTGCATCGCTGCAGTGACAGCAACGGCGGTTGGAAAGCCATTCATAATTACGCGCCCAGCGATCTGGCTTAGCCCTTCAATTAGTTTTGCGACATCTTCGCCAGCAGCAACATGCAAACTTGCGGTTAATTGACCTTCAAGTTTTCCAGCAACGTCCTGGAACTTAGCAAAATCTGCGCGAATAATTACGGTCGTTGGACCAAAGTGTTCTTCCAATAGTTCTTTATTCTTAAAGGCATCAGCCCAGTCAACAACGAATACCGTTGGGGTAACGCCAAATCCACCATCGGTCTGCTTGCCAGTAAATGTCTTTAGCGATGAACTCTTTGCGAGTTCGACAATCGCAGAAGTGAATCGGTCAGCAATTCCCTTATTTAGTAGCGGGGCAACTGCAATTGTTGCTAAATAACTTTCGATTTCAGTGATAAATGTATCGCCTTGCGCGCCCGTTGGAACAATTAAAATTCCTGGCTTTGTGCAGAACTGACCAGATCCGAGAGTTGCGGAATCCATTGCAGCTTTTGCAAGATCTGCCGCTTTTTCGGCAAGAACTTTTGGTGAGAAAAATACTGGGTTCAAACTTCCCATCTCGGCATAAACTGGAATTGGAACTTCGCGCTCTGCACTAATTTCCATAAGAATCTTTCCAACTTTTCCAGATCCAGTAAATCCAATTGCAGTGATATCTGGATGGCTTGCAATCCAATGAGTTATCTCTGGATTCGTTCCTTCTACTAGCGCAAAGATGTCAGGTGAAAATCCAACTTTTTTAAGTCCGGCAACAACAGCGGCGTGCATTGCGCGACAAGTATTTGGATGTGAAGGATGCGCCTTAACAACAACTGGACATCCAGCAGCTAGTGCAGATGCACTGTCGCCACCTATGACTGAGAATGCAAATGGAAAGTTACTTGCTGCAAATATTCCAGCAACACCTAAGGCTTGATTTGCCTTGCGAATATCTGGACGCGGAGCAGGAACCCAATTTGCATCTGGGCGATCGATAATTGCTTGATAATGCGCACCAGATTCAACCAACTTAGCAAATTGTTCGAGCTGAAAAACTGTTCGGGAAAGTTCGCCAGTTAATCGGCCATTTGGCAGCGCGGTTTCACGCATTGTTATTTCAATTAATTTTTCACGTGAGGATTCAATTGCTTCGCCAATAGCACGTAGCGCACCAGCGCGTTCCTTCGGAGTTGTTGCTGCAAATAAATTCTTTGTGGCAACGGCCTTTGAAATTAGGCCCGATACATCGGATGCCGACATTTCGGTGATTTGGTCACCAAAAGCTAAGCCGGTTGTCGGATCAATTGCTTGGAATGTCGTTGCAGTCATTGGTAAAGAGTAATGCCTCTCTAGAATTTCCGGCGCGCAGTTGTAAACCTTGGCCGATCCGTTAAATCACTGTGTAATGCAATGTTTTCGAAATCTTGCGCTAGCTCGATGGCGATTAGCGCCCCCTGCAATTCATTATGTTCGATGGCCAAGAGGCCACCTGGTTTTAGCAACCTTGCCGCTGCTGCGATAAAAATGAGTGGTGCCGCCATTCCGTTAGCCGGTCCCCCAAAAAGCGCTTGGGTTGGTTCGAAATTTAGCTCCTGTGGAATTTGTGCACCATCAGGAAGATATGGCGGATTTGCAACAACTACGTCGCATTTTATTCCGGTAAGTGCTGTTGCGACATCTTCTTCAATCACCCGGACACTTACATCATGCTTTGTAATGTTTTTCTGCAACCAGACAATCGCTTCCGTAGATTTTTCGACCGCAACAACATGAACAACTTTCTTACCAGCAGTTTCAGATGCAATTGAAATCGCGATAGCGCCAGTTCCAGAACCAAGATCTACCAAACTAACTGGGTCTGCAAAAGTATTCAATTGATGAAGAACTTCATCAACTAAACTTTCGGTTTCTGGACGTGGAATCAAAACACCTGGGCCGACTTCATATTCTAAATATCTAAATGGGGCAAGGCCGACGATGTATTGAGTTGGCTTACCAGTAAGACGTTCGGCAATTGCTTGGTTATAAATTTCTGCAGTTTCTGCAGCTTGCTCCTTGGATAATTCAATTACTCGACCATGTAGTTCCATACGATTAATGCCAAGAGCATGTGCCAATAAAAGTTCAGCCTCGACAGGTGCAATATTCTTAGTCGCAAGTTGGTCTTTACCCAACTTTAATAAATCTTTAACGATCACCTGATGCCAGTTTCGCAGTCTTATCTGCTTCAAGCAGCGCTTCAATTACGGGATCTAAATCGCCATTCAATACTGCATCCAAGTTATTTGATTTGAAGTTAACTCGGTGATCGCTCAACCGGTTTTCGGGAAAGTTGTAGGTGCGAATTCGCTCTGACCTATCAACGGTGCGAACCTGTGATTTACGCTCTGCCATCGCCTGAGCATCTGCCTGTTCTTGGGCATGCGCTAATAATCTTGCACGCAAGATACGCATTGCAGAATCTTTATTCTGTAACTGTGACTTTTCGTTCTGACATGAAACAACAACTCCGGTTGGAATATGAGTAATACGAACCGCTGAGTCTGTTGTGTTTACAGATTGGCCACCAGGACCTGATGAGCGATAAACATCGATACGTAAATCTTGTTGGCGGACTTCAACATCTACTTCATCCGCCTCGGCCAAAATCAAAACACCCGCAGCAGATGTATGAATGCGACCTTGCGATTCAGTTTCTGGAACACGTTGAACTCGGTGCACACCACCTTCAAATTTTAACTTTGCGTAAGGGGACTTGCCTGGTTCGGCAATTCCCTTTGATTTAACTGCCATTGAAATTTCTTTATAACCGCCCATTTCAGAATCAGCGTAATCAATAATTTCAGTCTTCCAGCCTTGGCGTTCAGCAAATCTTTGATACATGCGCAATAGATCGCCGGCAAAGAGCGCAGATTCATCGCCACCTGCTCCTGCTTTAATTTCCAAGATAACATCGCGATCATCGTTGGGATCACGCGGTAGTAATAATTCTTCAAGCGCTGTTTCGGTCTCTTGTAACTTTGCCTCTAACCCAGGTATCTCGGATGCGAAATCTGCATCGTCTGCCGCCATCTCTTTACCTGCGGCTAAATCTTCGGTCGCAGATTTCCAAGCTCGGTATCCCGCAATTACTGGACCAATTGCGGCATAGCGTTTCCCAAGTTGTCTCGCTTTACCTTGATCAGAGTGAATTGATGGATCGGCCATCTCTTTCTCTAAAACATCGTATTCCGCTAAAAGGGCGTGGACGGATGCAAAACGATCAGGTGTAGTTGCTGCTGCCATTTCACTTCCTCCATTTCTTTCAGTTAATACTTAATGCAACTATCAAATAAGAAATAAAAAAGACCGCACGTATTCACACTTAGTGAACACACTGCGGTCTCTTAAGAAAGCTAGTTAGTTGTTGATGCTCCGAAGCGCTTTTCGAACTTAGCTACGCGGCCACCAGTATCGAGAATGCGTTGCTTGCCAGTGTAGAACGGATGGCAAACTGAACAAACTTCGACGTAGATTGAACCAGATTCTTTTGTGCTGCGGGTTGTGAATACTTCACCGCAACCACAAGTAACTGTGGTCTCTAAATAATTTGGGTGTATCTCGTTCTTCATTTTTCTATCTCCTAGGTTTGACTGGATCGGTGAATAACCGTGAACCAGCGAGGTTGAAGGATAGCCCGACAGGGCCACTATTCTGAAATTGTCTGAAATTGCCTGAAAATTAGCCTTAGCTTCCGTTCGTTGAAGTGCCACCTTCAGAAGTTGTGGTCTTCTGGATTTGCATCAAGAACTCCACATTCGACTTAGTGCCCTTCATCTTCTCAAGAAGCAGTTCTAGGGCTTGTTGTGGTTCGAGGGCATGAAGCACTCGACGCAAACGCCAGACAATATTTAGCTCTTCAGTTCCCATAAGAATTTCTTCTTTACGAGTTCCAGATGCAACAACATCAACCGCTGGGAAGATGCGCTTATCTGCAAATTTACGGTTCAAGATAAGTTCCATGTTTCCAGTTCCCTTGAACTCTTCAAAGATAACTTCATCCATCTTTGAACCAGTATCAA
>CAWURN010000060.1:0-3264 GCA_963924835.1 Candidatus Nanopelagicaceae bacterium
TTGAAGTCTCACAAATTGTGTAGGCCCCACGTGCAACTCCACCCGCACTTGCGCATTCGTTGCGATCGAAGACCGGCAAATTCTGTCTAGATAGCGCAAACCCAACTGGTTTATTACGGGTTATAACTTCGCGCCAGGCAATTGCAGTTTCATTGGCATCTGCTGGTCGTACGACAGCAAAATTGGGAATCAATCTCAATGAAGCGATGTGCTCAACAGGTTGGTGGGTTGGCCCATCTTCGCCTAACCCAATTGAATCGTGAGTCCAAACAAAAATTGATGGGATATTCATAAGAGCGGCTAATCGAACAGCCCCACGCATGTAATCGCTAAATACCAAAAATGTTCCACCAAAACTTCGAGTCAGACCGTGTAGTGCGATGCCGTTAATGATTGCGCCCATCGCGTGTTCTCTAACTCCAAAGTGCACGATACGTCCGTAAGGATTTGCATCTTTCATCTTGCTTGAAGTTGGGAGGAAAGAGCCGCCATCAGTTATGGTCGTGTTATTGCTACCGGCGAGGTCTGAAGAACCGCCCCAAAATTCCGGAAGCACCGTTGCAATCGCATTAATAATCTTTCCAGATGCTGCACGAGTTGCAATATCTTTTCCACTTTCAAAAGTTGGTAGCACTTTCTCCCAATCAGAAGGAAGTTCCCGATTTCTCAATCTTTTAAGGAGTTTTGCTTGATCAGCACTACTTTTTTCCCATTGCGAAAATTCAGCGTTCCACTTGGCCTTTAATTGAGCCCCTCGTGTAACCGCCTCTCGAGCATGCTTTAAAACAGCAGCAGGTACATCAAAAGATTTTTCAGGATCCAAGCCAAGTTTCTTCTTTGTCGCGGCGACTTCTTCGGCCCCCAATGCTGAGCCATGAGATTCAGCAGTTCCTTGCGCATTTGGTGCGGGCCAAGCAATTACTGTTTTCAATCTGATTAAAGATGGTCTTGCCTTCTCTGATTGTGCTACTAGCATCGCTTTTTCTAATGAAACTTGATCAACATCTCCATTAGACAATGCGGCAACTTCAACTACATTCCAACCGTAAGCCTTGTAACGCATAGATACATCTTCAGTGAATGCAACATGCGTATCACCTTCGATAGAGATTCGGTTATCGTCATAAATAACTTTTAGATTTCCTAATTCTTGGGTTCCAGCTAGCGAACAAGCTTCTGCGCTAATTCCTTCTTGTAGATCGCCATCGGAAGCAATTACCCAAACATCGTGGTCGAAAAGATTTGTCTTTGACTCTGGATCGAGCAACCCTTTTTCATACCTCGCAGCCATTGCCATTCCTACCGCACTGGAAATGCCAGAACCCAGTGGCCCTGTTGTTATCTCCACGCCAGCGGTGTGACCAAATTCTGGATGACCTGGAGTTTTAGCACCTGCGGTTCTGAAACTTTGTAAATCGGAAAGTTCTAAACCGTAACCTGATAAAAACAATTGCACATAGAGAGTTAGTGAAGAGTGACCGGCGGATAACACGAAACGATCGCGGCCTAGCCAATTTGGATCAGAAGGATCATGTTTCATAACTCTCTGGAAAAGCGTGTAAGCAACCGGAGCAAGTGCCATTGCGGTTCCAGGATGTCCGTTACCAACTTTCTGGACTGAATCCATTGCCAGTGCGCGGCTAACAATTACAGCCTGATCATCCAACGCACTCCAGTTGCTTACCATTTAATTTGCTACTTTCTCAATAATTCGCCCGGTTAAATTTATTCGCCATGCACTTATCCAAACTAGCGTAGCTCCCAAAAGGTGTGCCCCGACGAGTAATTCTGGCAAACCCGTGAAATATTGCAAGTATCCAATTGCACCTTGCGCAAGCGAGATTGCTAGAAAAACCAAAATTATTCGTCCAAATACTTTGTTTATATTTAAATCTTCGGAAACTTTCACCACTAAATAGAGTGCGATGATGAAGCAGATCAAGACAATTACCGATTCTGCATGCAGAGTAGAAACTGCACGAAAATTAAATGGATAACGTTTTGCATCCGCGTCTCCAGCATGTGGACCTGTTCCAGTAACCACAACGCCAAGGAGAAGTACTATAAAAGTTAACGCTGTAACTGCAATCGTTAATTTTCTTGTTATGGGTTTAAGTAAAACGACTGGTCGATCAAGAACGCGATGGCGAAGCGCAAGTGCGCCAGCAATTAATGGAAGTGTTAATACGAAGTGTGCCGAAACAGAGATTGGGTTTAATTTTGTTAGAACCGTTATTCCACCAAGAACAACCTGTCCGAGAAAACCAAGAATTTGCAAAACAACTAAAAGCCGCAATCTTTTAAAGTCACCTCGGTTTTTCAACTTCTTAATAATGTAAACAAGAGCCGCGAAGGCAAGAATCAGGATTAGCCAAGCGATTAGGCGATTACCAAATTCGATCCAAGCATGTAATTGGCTTTCGGCTTGATCGATGACGGGTTTGATGGAGCCATCAGTGCACTCAGGCCAGGTAGGGCAGCCAAGTCCAGACCCAGTTAATCGAACCGCTCCGCCTGTAACTACCAGCCCAGCTTGGAGTACGAGAAGAGCGGTAAAAAGGATGGCCGTAAAGTTCATGCTCGTAGCCTATGCGCTGGAAGTCACGCCTTGCGGCAGTGAGCCGAGTGGCGGGATTGCCTGAATTACGCAACACTTGTGTTGTGAAAAAGACTGAAGACAGAACCCGCGATTTAGTCGCCCGAGCCATTCTTGAAAATGGACCAGCGACCGCGGTTTCTCTTGCGGCCAAGTTACACATTACGCCAGCAGGAATTCGTCGACACCTCGACAACCTCATTGCAGATGGAGTTTTAACTGCGCGCGAACCTTTTCAAAGTGCGAAAGATTCAAGAGGTCGCGGCCGACCATCCAAAGTTTTTGTTATGACAGATGCCGGACGCGAAAAATTCGAACATACTTATGACGATCTTGCAGTTTCGGCTTTACGTTTCATGGCATCTAAAGGGGATAAGACTTTAGTTAAAGAGTTTGCAAGAAATCGCGCGGAAGATATAACCAGACGCGCTGCTCAGATTCTGGCAAACAAAAAGAATTTAAGTGAAAAAAGTGATGCGCTAGCAAAATTCCTAACAGATGATGGATATGCGGCGAATAATCATTCGCAGGGAATTGGCGAAGAACTTTGTCAGAACCATTGCCCGATTGCACATGTTGCTGCGCAGTTCCCAGAACTTTGCGAAGCTGAAACTCAAGCCTTCTCCGTTCTACTCGGAACCCATGTTCAAAGACTTGCCACAATCGCA
>CAWURN010000061.1:0-7968 GCA_963924835.1 Candidatus Nanopelagicaceae bacterium
CTTTGCGAACGTTGCGATTCTGCTGTGACTAAGAAGAAGTTAAACCAGTGGTATTTGAAGATTACTGATTATGCCGATCGCTTGCTTGATGACATGAAGGACCTTGAAGGCAAATGGCCCGAAAAGGTATTAATGATGCAGCGCAATTGGATTGGTCGTTCAATTGGCGCCGAAGTTAAATTTGTTATCGAAGGCCGCGACGTGCCCGTAACTATTTACACAACCCGTCCCGATACTTTGTATGGTGCAACATTCATGGTTGTCGCTGCCGATTCTGCGCTTGCTGCCGAATTAGTTTCTGGCTCAAAAGTTGAGAGTGAATTCGCTAAATATTTAGAAGGTATTAAAGCTGTAACAGATATCGATCGACTTGCAACAGATCGCCCTAAGAGCGGAATTTTCTTAGAGCGTTATGCAGTCAATCCTGTTAATGGTGCGAAGCTTCCAATCTGGGCGAGTGATTATGTTTTAGCTGATTACGGCACTGGCGCAATCATGGCGGTTCCTGCGCATGATCAACGAGATTTAGATTTTGCGAAAGCAATGAAACTTCCAGTTCAAGTAGTCGTTTCTAGTGATGAAGGCGATCCAAGTGAAACTGGCGTTGCTACAACAGGTGATGGAACACTTATTAATTCTGGCTCGCTAAATGGTTTGAGTAAAGATGATGCGATTGCAAAAATTATTGAAGAACTTTCAGTAAAAGAACTTGGAAAGGCTGCGAAGAATTATCGCCTGCGCGATTGGTTAATTTCGCGCCAACGTTTCTGGGGAACTCCAATTCCGATTATTCATTGCGATAAGTGCGGCGAAGTTCCAGTTCCGCAAACACAGCTTCCAGTAGAACTTCCTTCAGCAGCTGGCCTTGATTTAAAACCAAAGGGAACCTCACCTCTTGGCGCTGCGAGTGATTGGGTAAATGTTGATTGCCCTAAATGTGGTGCACCTGCAAAGCGCGATGCCGACACTATGGATACATTTTTCGATTCATCTTGGTATTTCCTTCGCTACACCAGTACTGATCGCCACGATGTGGCATTTGATAAGAAAGCCGTCGAAACTTGGTTACCAGTTGATCAATATGTTGGTGGCGTAACACATGCGATTCTCCACCTTTTATATTCACGTTTCTTTACCAAAGTTCTACACGACCTTGGACATTTAAACTTCATTGAACCTTTCACTAGATTGTTAAATCAAGGAATGGTTTTGATGGATGGATCTGCGATGTCAAAGTCTCGCGGAAATCTGGTTCGACTTTCAGATGAACTAGCAAGCCACGGCGTTGATGCAATTCGTCTTGCAATGGTCTTTGCTGGACCGCCAGAAGATGATGTTGATTGGTCAGATGTTTCACCATCTGGTTCCGTTAAATTCTTAAATCGTGCTTGGCGAATTTCTGGGGATGTAACAAGTGCTCCTGGCGCCGATTTCAGCAAAGGTAATCTTGAACTTCGCAAAATAACTCATAAGTCTTTGCATGACATTGGATTCGCAGTTGAGTCATTTAGATTCAACGTGGCAATCGCTCGTGTTATGGAACTTGTGAATGCAACTCGTAAAGCTATTGATTCTGGCTGTGGGGCTGCAGATCCCGCAGTTCGCGAAGCGGCCGAAGCAATCTCAATTTCACTCTCACTTGTAGCACCATTTACCGCAGAAGAGATGTGGGAAATTCTCGGCCACAAACCTGCAGTAGCACTTGCTGGTTGGCCTGCGGTTGATCCAAAGTTATTGGAAGAAGATGCTGTCACCGCAATCTTGCAGATAAATGGCAAAATAAAGGATCGGATTGAAGTTGCACCAGATATTTCTGATGCCGATCTAGAAAAACTTGCGATGGCAAACCCAGAAATCGCAGCAGCAATTGCTGGTCAGACAATTAACAAAATTATTACCCGCGCACCTAAATTAGTTAACATCGTTCTTTAATTCACAGGAGTAATTCCTACCTGCTTTTGAACTTTGTTTCGCGGTTAGATTCCGGGGATGTTAAATCAACTCAAGGAAACAATTCAGGATAAATACTTAGATTTTGGATTCACAGACGATCAACGCAATGCGGTCCTAATTGTTTTTGGTGGATTCATCGCAATGGGAGCCATCTTCTTCGTCTTGGCACAGGGACATAATTCAGATCCAGTCGAAACTCTTATTCCCACGGTAATAACTCCAAGCGCTCCAGAAATTGCCGAAGTCTTGATTGTTGATGTTTCAGGTCGAGTGCGAAAGCCAGGTGTTTATTCACTTGATAAAGGTTCACGAGCAATTGACGCGCTTAATCTTGCGGGCGGTGCGCTTCCCGGAGTTAATCTGGGTGATATCAATTTGGCTCATTTGTTATTTGATGGTGAACAAATAATTGTTGGCGCACCACGTGTTAGTTATTCATCAAGTTCCAGAAGCGCGCCGAAGGCAAAAGCCCCAACAGCGTCATCACCACTTACTTTGAATTCAGCAACTCTTGCTCAATTAGATACCTTGCCAGGAATCGGCCCGGTTATGGCAAATAGAATTTTTGCTTATCGCAAATTAAACGGCCCATTTACTCTGCTTGAAGATTTAAAGAAGGTTTCTGGAATTGGTGATGCCACATTCGCGGAGATCTCGAAGTTGGTCCGCATCTAAGAGATTATGATTTTCGCTTACTTGCTTTAGGTTTAGCGATTTGGCTAGGTGCTGCCATTGCGGGAATTTTAAATGCGCCATGGAGTTACCTAGCAGTTCTTCTAGCGATTGCATTGGCTGGGCTCAAACGAAGTTTGGCGTTAATTTTAATTGCGGCGCTCTTAACAGGAAGTGCTGGCAGTGCGATAAGACAGATTGGCTTAACCCATAACTTCTTAGCAAAATCACTGGTTAGCCAGCCCGAAGTAGAAATTATTGGTGTCTTAAAGACCGATCCAACCTGGAGCAAGCCGAAAGTTATTGGGTCGAGATTTCGAAGTAAATCAATGACCGCACTTGCTTCAATCTCAAGCATAAAACTTAATGGTGAAGTGAAATCTATAAAGTTGCCGATTCGCATTACTAGTTCCAAATTCATAGCGCTAATTCCCGGAGAAAAGTTTGCAGTAACTGGCGTTGCCTTTCCTACTGCCGAAAGGCGGGTTGCCGCGTTAATTGCAACTACTGGTAATTTCGAGAAGCTTTCGCAAGCAAACTATCTACAACGGTTATCGGCAAAGATAAGAGATTCATTTCGCAAGAGTGCGATGTCAGTTGGTGGCGCCGGTGGCGCACTTATCCCAGGATTGGTGATCGGGGATACCTCACTGGAAGAACCAGGTTTCATAATTGATATGCGAAGAGTTGGGCTTTCACACTTAACCGCAGTCAGTGGCGCAAACTTTGCAATCATTGCTGCATTTCTACTCTGGCTTTCCCAGTGGGTTTTTAAGCGAGTTCGTTCGCGCTTGATTCTTACTAGCCTTGTTTTAATCGGTTTCATTTTTCTGGTTCGACCTTCGCCATCGGTATTGCGAGCCAGTGTTATGTGTGCGGTCATTTTGATTGCTAAAGCCCGCGGGGTTAAAGCTGATTCCGTGCCTTCACTAGGTCTGGCAATCGCTTTCTTAATTCTGATGGATCCATTTCAAGCAATTGATCCAGGTTTCGCTCTTTCAGTTGCGGCAACTGCGGGCATTTTATTATTGGCACCCAAGATTGAAATTTATCTAGGCAAGAAATTCGGACACGAAAAACTTGCGCAAGTAATTGCGATTCCGCTTTCGGCAACAATCATGTGTACCCCAATAATTCTGGCTATCTCTGGCCTCTTCTCACTCGTTTCAATTCCGACAAATGTTATTGCAGGTCCCGTGGTTGCACCAATAACTATTGTTGGTTTTATCGCGGCGATACTTTCGCCAATTTTTCCTGGCGTATCTCATGCTTTGCTTTTGCTAATTAAGCCGTTAGCCAATTTCATAGTTTGGATTTCGAATACTGCATCTGGCTTGCCCGTCTTGATGCTGCCCAAGAGTTATCTTGGGGCGTTAATCGCGATACTAATAATCGCGTTGATTAAGTTTAAGAAATGGCTTGGGCTATTAATTTTGGCGGTCTTTGCGATTTTAATTGTCGCTCTTCCGGGTAGATGGCCAGGAGCATCCTGGGCAGTTGCGAATTGCAATATTGGCCAGGGCGATGGCTTAGCAATTAATTTAGGCAACCACGAAGCGTTAATTATCGATGTGGGACCAGATGCGAAACTTATGGACGATTGCCTAAAAGATTTAGGAATCAATCGAATTCCGCTTCTAGTTCTCTCACACTTTCATGCCGATCATGTTCATGGCTTAGATGGAATTCTCTCAGGTCGAAAGGTTTCAACTGTTTGGGTTTCCAATCTGGAACAGCCAAAGAGTGAACGAGATACAGCCTTCTTATTATTGGGAAATACTCTAATTCATCAAGCGACGGCAGGTGAGATTATCGAATTCCAAAGCGCAAAGGGCTTGGTAAAAATTCAAGTTCTTTGGCCAACAAAAATCCAATCTAAATTCGAAGCACTGCCAGGTGATGGATCTGCGATAAACAATTCGAGTATCGCGCTACTAATAACTGTTGGAAATTTACGAATATTCTCCGCCGGAGATTTAGAACCACAAGCTCAGGAAGCGATGTTGGCACTTGCCAAAATTGATCCGGTCGATATCTACAAAGTTTCACATCATGGCTCCTCGTTTCAATTCCTTCCACTGATGTCGGCGCTGCATCCGAAAATCGCCTTAATCAGCGTTGGCGAAGGAAATAGTTATGGTCACCCGGCGGCAAATACATTGGCTGCGCTTAAATCTCTGGGTGCAAAAACCCTACGCACCGATCAAGATGGTGCCATCTCGGTTGACGGGGCCCTTAAGATCAGAACTAAGAGAAATGATTGGTGGAATATTTCGTGGGGATAACGTTATTGCAGGGCGGAGAGCCGCTCCTTGCCGACCGCGCAATTTCGGAAATTGTTACAAAAAATAAAGGCGCAACAGTAACCATTCTTGAAGCAAGTGAATTAGAACTCGGTGGAATAACCGATGCCCTTTCACCATCACTCTTCGGAGATTCTAGAATAATTGTGATTAAAGAGATTCAAGATTTGCCGGCCGAACTTGGCGAAGAGATTACTTCCTATCTAGAGGCACAGGATGAGAACGTGGAATTAGTCTTGTGGCATAAAGGTGGCATGAAAGGCAAAGCGCTCCTAGAAAAAATTAAGAAGTTAAAACCAACTGTTATTGCTTGTGATGTTATTAAAAAAGATAGTGAAAAATCTGATTTCATTCGCGGCGAATTCAAAAGACTTGGTCGCACAATTTCAACTGAAGCGGTCCAGGCGTTAATTGATGCTCTCGGAAGTGATATTCGTGAATTAGGTGGTGCCTGTTCACAACTGGCAGCGGATGTCACGGCTGGAAAAATGATTGATGATACGGATGTTCAAAAATTCCAAAATGGCAGAATCGAAACAACAGGCTTTGATGTTGCAGATGCCGCGTTAGATGGAAGACGCGATGTTGCACTTATTGCGCTCCGCAATGCACTCGCTACCGGAACTGATCCAGTTCTCATTACAAGTGCACTCGCTGGTTCACTTCGTACTCTGGCAAAAGTCTCCGGTGCATCTCGCGGCGCTAAATCATTTGATTTAGCCGGACCACTTGGACTTGCTCCTTGGCAGATTGATAAGGCTCGTAGACAACTTTCGAAATGGACACCTGCGACCTTGGCCGGGGCAGTTGTAGCGGTGGCCCAAGCAGATGCCGATATCAAGGGCGCTGCGGTCGATCCAATCCACTCGTTAGAGCGTGCGATTATTGCGATCACATCTCGGGTTTGAGTAGTAGGCCCCTTCGCTGGTAATCTGCGCGTCTGCCTGGCAGAAGCCAAGGCTTAGATTTCAAGAGATTAGAAGGTAGTTCGAAGTGGCAAATATCAAGTCGCAGATCAAGAGAATTCGCACAAACGAAAAGGCTCAACTACGTAACAAGTCTGCTCGTTCAGCGATCAAGACCGCGATCCGTCGCTTCCGTGATGCAGTTACTGCGGGCGACAGCAAAGTTATTGCTGAAGAACTTCGCCTAGCTTCAAAGACACTTGATGTTGCAGTAAGCAGCGGCGTATTGCATGCAAACGCAGCAGCAAACAGAAAGTCAGCGATGGCTAAGCAAGCTAACAAAGCTGGCGCTAAGTAATTCTTGTTTTACCAGAAGCAAATTTCAACTAAGTTTCGGCAAATAATCTCGGGGGATAAATGCCTGCCATTGATTTAGCCAAAGCGCCACAACCGGCTTCAACTAATCCCGCGCAGATTCGTAATTTCTGCATCATTGCCCACATTGATCACGGCAAATCAACTCTTGCCGATCGCATGCTCGGAATCACTGAAGTTGTCGAACTTCGAAATATGCGTGCGCAATATCTAGATCGCATGGATATCGAACGCGAACGTGGAATCACAATTAAGAGCCAGGCTGTACGCCTGCCTTGGCGTTCTGGTTTAGATGGCCAGGAATACATCTTGAACATGATCGACACCCCAGGACACGTTGACTTTACCTACGAAGTATCAAGATCACTTGCTGCCTGCGAAGGCGCAGTGCTTTTAGTTGATTGCGCACAAGGCATCGAAGCCCAAACTCTTGCAAACCTTTACCTTGCAATGGAGAACAACTTAACAATTATTCCAGTGCTAAATAAAATTGATTTACCCGCCGCACAACCTGAAAAATTTGCGGAAGAGCTTGCAAAGTTAATTGGTTGCCAACCAGAAGATTGCTTACGCGTTTCTGGAAAAACAGGCGAAGGCGTTACTGAACTTTTAGATCAAATTGTTAAACAAATTCCTGCCCCAGTTGGCGATGCAAATGCACCAGCACGCGCCCTTATCTTTGACTCGGTTTACGATACCTACCGCGGTGTTGTTACTTATGTTCGTGTTGTCGATGGCCACCTTTCAACTCGCGATCAAATTCAAATGTTCTCAACCGGTGTTCGCCACGAAATGCTTGAAGTCGGCGTTATCTCACCAGAACCTGTTGTCAGCAAAGGACTTGGTGTTGGCGAAGTAGGTTATGTAATTACTGGCGTAAAAGATGTTCGCCAATCTCGTGTTGGTGACACAATCACGACTTATCACAACCCAACTACTAAAGCCCTTGCCGGATATAAAGATCCAAAGCCAATGGTTTTCTCTGGCCTATTCCCATTAGATGGCGCGGAATACCCAATGCTCCGTGAAGCACTAGATAAGTTGCAATTAAATGATGCTGCTCTTGTTTACGAACCAGAAACATCCGCAGCACTTGGATTCGGATTCCGTTGCGGATTCTTAGGTTTGCTACACATGGAAATCGTGCGCGAGCGTTTAGAACGTGAAGCTGGTTTATCACTAATCTCAACTGCGCCAAGCGTGGTCTATCGCGTAGTTCGTGGCGATGGCAAAGAACTTATTGTTACAAATCCTTCTGAATTTCCTAACGATAAAATAGAAGCCGTGTTTGAACCAATCGTTCGCGCAACAGTTCTAGCACCATCAGAATTTATTGGCGCAATCATGGAGCTCTGCCAAGAACGTCGGGGCGCCCTGCTTGGTATGGACTATCTCTCTGAAGATCGCGTAGAAATTCGTTACACCCTTCCACTTGCTGAAATTGTTTTCGATTTCTTCGACCAACTCAAATCAAAGACTCGCGGTTACGCATCACTAGATTACGAACCAATTGGTGAAGCTGAAGGCGACCTAGTAAAGGTTGATATTTTGTTACAGAGCGAGGGCGTAGATGCATTTAGCGCAATTGTTCACAAAGATAAGGCATATGCATACGGCGTAATGATGACAACAAAGCTTCGTGAATTAATTCCAAGACAACAATTCGAAGTTCCAATTCAAGCCGCAATCGGATCACGAATTATTGCCCGCGAAAGTATTCGTGCGATTCGCAAAGACGTTCTTGCAAAGTGTTATGGCGG
>CAWURN010000062.1:0-16392 GCA_963924835.1 Candidatus Nanopelagicaceae bacterium
TGGTCTGAGAAATAGCCACCTAGAAGCGGACCAGCGACTGAAGAAAGTCCCCAAACTCCACCGAAGTAGCCTTGATACTTTCCACGTTCACGTGGCGAAATAATGTCTCCAATAATTACGAATGTGAGTGACATTAAGCCACCAGCACCAAGTCCTTGAATCGCGCGGAAGGCAATTAACTGGGTCATGCTGGTTGCGGCACCAGCAGCAAATGAACCGATTAAGAAAGTAATAATTGCGAATTGAAAGACCGGACGACGGCCGTAAAGATCTGAGATTTTTCCGTAAAGCGGAGTGGATGCTGTTGATGTTAGTAGATAAGCAGTGACAACCCAGGTGTAGTGAGTAAGGCCATCGAAATCTTCGACAATGCTCTTAAGAGCAGTTGAAACAATTGTTTGATCAAGGGCGGCAAGGAGCATTCCGACCATAAGACCACTTAAAACGAACATAATTTCTTTGTGTGTGAGAGTTTTCGGGGCGGTGTTATTTAAGTTCGAATTTTTATCGGGCATGCCAAAGAGTTTACTAGGCAGCACTAGCAATCGAGTAATAGGGTGAGGCTGTGAAGAGCATCATTGCGCAGGAATTAGTTAAAACGTATGACAAAGGCAGAGTAAAAGCTCTCGATGGGCTCAGCCTTGAAGTTGAAGAAGGAACTGTTCTTGGTTTACTTGGTCCAAATGGTGCGGGAAAAACAACAACTGTTCGAGTCCTTGCAACGTTATTAACACCAGATTCTGGAAGTGCAACTGTTGCAGGTATTGATGTTTTAAAACATCCAGATGAAGTTCGAAAAGTTATTGGATTATCAGGTCAATATGCCGCACTAGATGAGACCTTAACTGGCTGGGATAACTTACCGATGTTTGGCCGTTTGTATCATTTAAATACTGCTGCATCAAAAAAACGAGCCGAAGAGTTACTTGAAAAATTCTCACTAACCGATGCTGCAAAGCGCCCAATAAAAACATACTCCGGGGGAATGCGTAGGCGGTTGGATTTAGCGGCATCGTTAATTGTTAAACCTAAGGTGTTATTCCTTGATGAGCCGACAACTGGTTTAGATCCACGTGGTCGTATGGAGATGTGGGGAGTCATCGAAGAACTGGTAAAAGGCGGCGTAACACTGCTTCTGACAACACAGTATTTGGAAGAGGCCGATCATCTTGCAGATTCGATTGCGGTGATTGATACCGGAAAAGTAATTGCACGTGGCACGGCTGATGAATTAAAGAATCAAGTTGGTGGGGAACGTTTAGAAATTACCGTTGAAGTAGACCAAATTGCGGAAGCCACAAGATTGGTTGAACAAGTTTCTGGCGCAACACCAACTGTTGATGCCGGAATTCGTAAGATATCGGCGCCAGTAAGCAACGGCAGCGCCTCTTTGATTCAAGTGCTTCGCTTATTGGATGATGCAAAAATTCATCCACTTGATATTGGATTGAAGCGGCCGTCTCTTGATGATGTGTTTATCTCTTTAACTGGCCACGTCGCTGAAGTAATTCCAGAAGTTGAAGCAGGAGGAAAAAATGCTACAAAGCGTAAGTGATTTCTTAGTTATAACTAAGCGCCAGCTGCTTCAGATGATTCGAATCCCTGAAGTCCTGATTTTTGCAACGATTCAACCAGCGATGTTTGTACTTCTTTTCCGTTACGTGTTTGGTGGCGCAATCGATTCAGGTGTTGATGGCGGATACGTTCAACTATTGATGCCAGGAATCTTCGTACAAACTGTCGCATTCACACTAGCTGCAACTGCTGTAGGACTTGCTGCTGATATGCAGAAAGGTTTGATTGATCGTTTTCGATCGCTACCGATTTCAAGATCTGCTGTTGTAATTGGGCGCACTGTTGGCGATACCTTGCAGAACGTTGTAACACTTTTTGTGATGGGATTAGTTGGATTTTTGGTTGGTTGGCGTCCTAGCAGCGGGCCAGTAAAGATTTTTCTTGGCTTCCTATTCTTGCTTGCCTTCGGCTATTCGATGTCATGGATCGGAGTTCTAATTGGATTATCAGTTCGCGAAGAGCGAGTTGCGCAGAATTTAGTATTTATGACGGTATTTCCACTCACCTTCTTATCTAATGCCTTTGCACCAACAACTGGTATGCCAAAAATCTTGCAGTATTTTGCAGAATGGAATCCTGTATCGACGATGGTCGCTGCCTGTCGTGAACTATTTGGCACCCAAAATATTTTCGGAGCAACCGCAAATTCTTGGCCAAGTCAGAATCCAATTCTGATGTCCCTTATTTATATGGTGTTACTTGTTGCAATTTTCGCGCCGATCAGTGTGCGCAAATATGTAAGGGTAAGTAAGTAGCCCAAATATCAAAAAAGGCTAGAAGAAGTTCTGCGCTTCGAGAACGGCAACGCTAATTTCACGGCCATTTGGTGCGGTATATGTAACGGTGTCGCCAATCTTTGCACCAAGAACTGCAGCGCCAAGTGGTGATTTTTCACTGTAAACATCGACATCGCCACTAGCGATTTCGCGTGAACCAAGAAGGAATTTCATTTCATCGCCAGCAATATCAACTGTTACTAACATTCCAAGTCCAACAAATCCGGATTCACCTGCAGGTGGATTTCCGATATGCGCATTTTCAAGCATATGTTTCAGTTGGCGAATTCTGGCTTCAGTCTTCCCCTGCTCATCCTTCGCTGCGTGGTACCCACCATTTTCTTTCAAGTCACCTTCGGCGCGGGCAGCCTCAATCTTCTTAATAATATCTGCGCGCCTTGGACCCTCAAGGTCTGCCAATTCCGCAGCAAGGCGGTCGGCAGCTTCTTGGGTAAGCCAAGTTTGGGTAGGTTCAATAGACATAAGAAGAGAAGGTTACAGGCTAATTTCAAGTTAAGGAGTCGAGCAAGATTCAATCTGAGCGTTAACCGCTGCTAATCGGGTAGGAACTCGCACAATTCTTGTTGTACTTGTTGTGCCCAATGGGATCTGGTCATCAATCTGACCAACAATATTTAGCCCGTAATCACGTGCAGCCAATCGACAGATAACTTGTGAATTCGGGTTTTTAATTTCTACCGAATATCGGATTTCAATACTCTTGGCATCGACTTCACGAAATGAAATCAAAGTCGATTTGATATCTGGATAGGTGTAATGGTTTGCGGTCCATAGCAACCAAGCACCGCCAATTATGGAGATAAGGATTGCGGTAATAAGCCACCTTGGAAATCCAAGGAACCTGACCTTCGAAATCCCATATCTTTCTCTCAGATATGGGTCGTTTTCAATCGGCTCGGTCATAGATACAAGTCTACGTAATTTCAATACAATCTGCACATGAACGGTAAAACAACGATTGATGTGGGATTAGCAGGCTCGTTAACGATGATTGTTCTCGTTACTGCTGTTTCCCTACTTATGTGGAGTTTTTATCGCCGAAATAAAAAACTATTAGACCGTAATGAAGAGAAGTAAAGGATTCATCGCCCAACTTATTGTGGCAATAACACTTTCAATAACATTTATCGGATTGGGTAATTGGCAATTAGATCGAGCACATGATGTAAAAGTTGCTAAGCGATTTGTTCCAGATAGTCCGCGCGTAAAATTGGAAAGTATTGTTTCGGTTACTTCAAATTTAGAGCCGAGTGCAATAAATCGTCTCGTTGAATTTAGCGGAAACTATCGCCAGATTTTTGTTGCACCAGATCAAGCATTACTAACAGAGGGCAAGAAATTATTTGCAGATTTAGAAGTTAGATTGCTCGAACTTTCAGGTAAACGCGGAATATTAGTTGTACGCGGATTTGAAAGTTTGGAAAATCAAGAAATTATTGGAAAGGTAAAAATAGCCGGGCGGCTCTACCCAAGACAGACTGCAGATTCAGCAAGAGCAGATAAAGGTGAACTCTCAAGAATTGATCCAGCTCTAATCGTTGGCGAGACTTCACTCTCACTATTTGACGGTTATGTTGTGGCAACCGCAGAAGAGACGCCACTTGGCCAAGAAATCCTGACCACCAGAATTCCGGCACCACAGTTAAAATCAAAAATCCCTGGCAATTATTGGCAACACATCTCCTACGTCTTTGTCTGGTGGCTTATGGGGCTGCTTGTCCTATTTGCGCCGTTCTACAATGAAGTGGCGGTAAAGTTGAAGCATGAATCAACTTAATCCACGTCAGGCGGCTCTAAACGGGGCGATGATCCGCTTTCGAATTATGGCAATTTATGCGGGTGTTATGTCGTTATTGCTCTGGTTCGTAAGTATTCCAACGCATTACCTATTTTTTAAAGATTTTTATGAATATGTAAGTTGGATATCTCTGCTGCATGGTTTCACTTACCCAATTTATGTTTTTGCAGCTTTTCATTACTGTCTAAAGGCTGGCAAATCTTTGAAGAGCACAATTCTTTTCATCCTTGCTGGAACCTTGCCAATCGCATCTTTTGTTGCTGAACGTCGGGCGCTACGAGAGTTTAATTCGCTTACGTAATGAAGGCTTTTATTAAGCCCGCAATCAAGGCTATTTTGTATCCGCTCTATGAGCGACGGATATTTGCAAATCTAGATTTTACTCAGACCCCACACCATGTTGGGGTAATCCTCGACGGAAATCGCCGATGGTCAAAGGCAAATCCAGCGGCCGATGGCGACACTTCAACATCACGCGGCCATAAAGCAGGTGCGACAAAAATAATTGAATTACTCGACTGGTGTGAGGAATCTAAGGTTGAAGTCTTAACAATCTGGCTGCTTTCAAACCAGAATTTATCTAGACCACCTGCCGAATTAGAGCCCCTACTTGAGATAATTGCAGATACCGTAAATGATTTAGCCAGTCGTCGGCGTTGGGAGATTCGCCCAGTTGGATCGATGGAGCTTCTGCCTAAAAATCTGGTGGATCAATTAAATGATGTGGCTAGCAAGACCAAGGGGATTAAAGGCGTAGTAATAAATGTTGCTATTGGATATGGTGGCCGCAGCGAGATTGCTGATGCGGTTAAATCTCTAATTACCTCTGATGCCAATCTTGGAAAGAGCGCTGCCGAAATTGCTAGTTCAATAAGCGTTGAGGAAATTAGCCGACACCTTTATACCGCCGGCCTGCCCGACCCAGACTTAGTTATCCGAACTTCAGGGGAGCAACGCCTTGGTGGATTTTTGTTGTGGCAGAGCGCGCATTCCGAGTTCTATTTCTGTGAGGCTTATTGGCCAGACTTTAGAAGAGTTGATTTCTTGCGGGCAATTCGGGCGTATTCACAACGTAATCGCCGCTTCGGCAAGTAACAATTGGCTAGAAATTTACTATTGAAATAAGCGTGTCGCAGGGCTTGGTTCTCATAATGGTTTTACCTTTAATCCAACAGGTTAGCCATTAGAAACTAACCAACCCAGGATAAAACTAAAAAAGAATGCGAGTGCCAATTGGCCAAAAGAATGACCTATGTGCTGGATACCAGCGTATTGCTCGCAGATCCCGCGGCTCTTTCAAGATTCGCAGAACATGAAGTAATTATCCCAATCACTGTTATTGGTGAGTTAGAAACTAAACGCGACCATCCCGAACTTGGTTACTTTGCCCGGGCTGCTCTTCGCACTCTTGACGACCTTCGAGTTGAACATGGCCGGCTTGATGAAGATATTAAATTAAATAGCGAAGGTGGAACGCTACGGGTCGAACTAAACCACTCTGATTCCTCATCTTTGCCAGCTGGGTTCTTACGTGATGGCTCAAATGATTCACGGATACTTTCAATAGCCAGAAATATGATGGCGGAATCAAGAGATGTAGTTCTTGTAACCAAAGATCTGCCGCTTCGAGTTAAGGCCTCATCCGTCGGAGTTAAATCCGAGGAGTATCGCGCTGAACTTGCGTTAACAAGTGGTTGGACCGGAATGGTCGAGGCAACTGTTGGCGGCAATGTCATCGACGCGTTGTATGAAGGCGGCAAAGTTGCCCACGAATTAGGCAAAGAGCACCCATGCCATACCGGAATTGTTCTGCACTCCGATAAGGGAAGCGCCCTTGCCCGAGTAACTTCAGATAAACAACTTCATTTAGTTCGAGGCGATCGTTCGGCATTTGGTCTGCATGGTCGCAGCGCGGAACAACGAGTGGCTTTAGATTTACTTCTGGATAACGAAATTGGGATCGTCTCTCTTGGCGGCCGAGCCGGAACCGGGAAGAGCGCCCTTGCACTTAGCGCGGGGCTAGAGGCAGTATTAGAAAAACGTCATCACAAGAAAGTTTTAATCTTCCGTCCGCTCTATGCAGTTGGTGGTCAGGAACTTGGTTACCTACCAGGCAGTGAAAATGAAAAAATGTCGCCTTGGGCCCAGGCTGTTTTCGATACTTTGGGCGCGCTAGTTAGCCAACAAGTTATCGATGAGATTATTGATCGCGGACTTATAGAAGTTCTACCCCTTACCCACATCCGCGGCCGCTCGCTCCATGATTCTTATGTCATTGTTGATGAAGCCCAGTCACTTGAACGCGGAGTTTTGCTAACCGTGCTCTCTAGAATCGGACAGAACTCAAGAGTGATCCTGACTCACGACGTTGCCCAGCGAGATAACTTGCGAGTCGGCCGTCATGACGGTGTCGTAGCCGTTGTCGAGTCCCTAAAGGGGCATCCGCTCTTCGCACACATCACTTTGACTAGGTCAGAGCGCTCGCCAATTGCAGCTCTGGTCACCGAAATGTTGGAAGAGCCCATCAACTTCAGCCAATAAAAGCCATTAACGGTCAAATCGGTAATATCGGACATCACGGTATCTGACCTGCACTTTTTGATTACCACTTTCCTGTGATTAATATCTTTTTTGCGACTCACACGCCTTTAAATTTGCCCATGTCCGCCTCGGATGGGATGGTTTTGCCCTTCCCCCAAGTCACTAGCCCATTTTGGGCTGATGCCACTTGTCCGGAAAAGATTAGAAAGGAGGGGTGAGGTGAACGAGATTTTTAGATCGACGAAGCTGGTTCTTAGCGCCGCCTTCTTTATTGTCTTCCTTGGCAGTGTCGATACGACCTATGCGCAAGGAAATTTTGACCAATTTGTTTCGGTCCCAAATAACCTTCCGGCCCTGACCGTTGCTCCTGAAAACTCGACTGAAGCAGGTAATGGAATTACCCTCGATTTAAGCGGCGTCGCCTCTGTTGATGCCAATGCGATTGCCCTAGTTTCAATGGCTGCTCGCCAAGTCGAGATTGCTAAGAAGCCAAAAGGCGCCCAGGCAGTTGCAAAACAAATTATTGAAGAGAAGTATCAAAAGTGGGATAACAAGCACCAAGTCGGATGCCTAAACCAACTTTGGAAGGGCGAGAGCCATTGGAATTACCGAGCTCACAATTACCGCAGTGGTGCCCACGGAATTCCACAAGCACTGCCGGCGATAAAGATGGAGATCATTTCGACTGATTGGCGGACCAACCCGGTCACTCAGATTAAATGGGGACTCTCATATATCAAGGCCAGATACGACACCCCATGTAAAGCACTCTTGAAGAAGAAGCGCTCTAACTGGTACTAAGTCTTTTCCCAATAGTCATCGGTTTAGAAGTTTCAGCAAAGAAATCATTTCCCTTATCGTCAACAACAATAAACGCTGGAAAATCCTTAACTTCTATCTTCCAAATAGCCTCCATTCCTAATTCTGGGTAATCCAAGGTTTCAACTTTCAATATGCAATCTTGCGCAAGTCTTGCCGCTGGTCCACCTATCGAACCAAGATAGAAACCACCGTTATTTTTACAGGCATCGGTTACTGCTTTAGAACGGTTTCCTTTTGCCAACATGATCATTGATCCGCCCGCTTTTTGGAATTGATCCACATATGAATCCATGCGGCCAGCAGTTGTCGGACCGAATGAACCCGATGCATATCCTTCAGGTGTCTTTGCAGGGCCGGCGTAATAAACAGCATGGTCTTTAAAGTATTGGGGCAGCTCTTTTCCTGAATCAATTAATTCTTTGATTTTTGCATGGGCTAAATCGCGAGCGACAATCAGGGTTCCATTAAGGGAGAGGCGAGTTTTGATTGGATACTTTGATAGCGACTTTAATACTTCGGCCATAGGTTGATTCAAATCAATATTCACAACGTTATCTTCGAGATGTTCATCTGTTGTATCTGGCAAGAAATGGGCTGGGTCTCGCTCCAAAACTTCAAGAAAGACGCCCTCCTTAGTGATCTTTGCCTTTGCCTGTCGATCTGCGGAACACGAAACAGCAATCGCGATTGGAAGGGATGCGCCATGACGCGGCAGGCGAACTACTCGAACATCGTGACAGAAATATTTGCCGCCGAATTGTGCTCCGATACCAAGAGTTCTAGTTAGTTCTAAGACCTTCGCTTCTAATTCAACATCACGGAAGCCATGCCCGGTTTTGACATCACCGGCTCTAGGTAATTCGTCCAAATAATGCGTGCTGGCAAGTTTTGCGGTCTTAACAGTGTGTTCGGCGCTGGTTCCACCAATAACAATTGCCAAGTGATACGGCGGGCAGGCCGCAGTTCCGATAGAGCGCAGTTTCTCATCCAACCAACTCATAAACGATGCTGGGTTTAATACGGCTTTAGTCTCTTGATAAAGGAAAGATTTATTTGCGCTTCCGCCACCCTTTGCGATGAAGAGAAAGTTGTATTCATCTGCATGTTCTGTATCTGAATAAATTTCAACCTGGGCTGGCAGATTGTTTCCAGTATTTTTCTCATCCCATGTTGTAACCGGTGCAAGTTGGGAATAACGAAGATTTAGTGAGGTATATGCATCGTAAATACCTTGCGAAATTGATTCGGCATCGTTCTTTGAAGTCAGAACGCGCTGCCCTTTCTTTCCCATGATTAGCGCAGTGCCGGTGTCCTGACACATTGGCAAAACTCCGCCAGCTGAAATATTTGCATTCTTCAACAGATCAAGGGCAACGAAGCGATCATTTGGTGAGGCTTCAGGATCCTTCAATATTGAGGCAAGTTGGGTTAAATGTTCCTCGCGTAAATAATGGTTGATATCGTGAATCGCTTCAGCTGTTAACTTTTCCAGAGCTGCTGGTGTGACTTTAAGGAATTCCATTCCTTCAGCGGTGAAAGTAGAAACGCCCTCGGTAGTTACAAGACGGTACTTAGTTTTATCTGGCCCAATTGGTAGCAAATCACTGTAATTAAATTCTGGCATTATTTTTCTGACTCCGGTTTTGCGGCGGCAAGTTTCGCCTTTGCGCCGTCGAGCCATTGCTGGCAAATCTTTGCGAGCTCTTCGCCACGTTCCCAAAGTGCTAGCGATTGTTCAAGCGTGGCTTGACCTGATTCCAAGGTTGAAACAACCTGGGCCAATTCATCGCGAGCCTCTTCATAACTTAATTTTGCTGAATCTTTTGCCGCGCCCATATTCGTAATCTACTCCGTAATTGCGCCAACTTCGCCTTGCGCCAATCGCAATCGAAGTTTCTCGCCGGACTTAACCTCGCTGGCTTTACGAAGAACTGAACCATCTGCTTTTTGCACAACCGAATAGCCACGGTCCAAAGTGGCTTGCGGTGACAGGGTGCGCACTTGGGTTCGCAGGCCACCAATTTCTTCGACCGCAATTGCGATTGCACTGCTCATGCTTCGATGAGATCTGGCAACTAGGCCATTGATAATTTCAACTCGGGTAGTAACGATTGTTTGGGGCTCGCGCATAACTTGGCGCTCCATAAAGCCTTTGATTTTGGAAAGTTCAAATTCAATTCGGCTTTGAATAAAACGATTAGCCCGATCTTTTAGGCTTGAAATCTTGGTAAGTTCTTCTTCCATATCCGGAACTACGCGCTTACCTGCATCTGTAGGTGTTGATGCCCGCCAATCAGCAACTAGATCAAGGAGCGGAGAATCTTTCTCGTGGCCAATTGCGCTAACTATCGGAGTCTGACACTGCGCAACTAAACGCAGTAACGATTCGTCAGAGAATGGAAGCAAATCTTCGAACGAGCCACCGCCTCTGGTAATAATAATTACATCCACCATTGGATTTGCTTCTAGTTCGGTCAGTGCGGCACTCACTTCAGAAACCGCAGCAGCATTTGCAACAGCAACTTCTCGAATTTCAAATTGCACACCAGGCCAACGACGTTTGGCATTTTCAACAACATCTTTGCCAGCATCGCTATTTCGGCCACAAATTAATCCAACAATGTTAGGAAGAAATGGAAGTGGCTTCTTACGTTCTAAATCGAAAAGTCCCTCAGCCGCTAATAAATTCTTGAGCGCTTCAAGACGTGCCATTAATTCGCCAACACCAACCTGGCGCATTTCGGAGATGTTAAATGAGAGTGAACCATTTTTGGTCCACCAAGTTGGCTTCGAGCGAATTACGACTCGGGCATTTTGTTCAAGTGGGGCAACTGAATCAAATACATTTTTAAAACATCTGACCGAAATACTCATATCTGCACTGGTATCACGCAGCCTCATAAAAATTGTCGGCGAACCCGGCCTTACATTTATCTCAGATAATTCGCCTTCGATCCAAACCTCGCTTAAGCCATCAATGATTGTGCCAATACGTTCGGAAATCGCACGAACGCTAAATGGTTGCTCTGGCTCACCTGACACGGGTCGATAGTAATCGGGATACCAATTAGACTTCGCAAATGACTTTAGGAAATAAACGGGTCTTATTAGCTGCGCCCCGCGGATATTGCGCCGGGGTAGATCGTGCTGTTGTAACGGTGGAAAAAGCCTTAGATCTTTATGGTGCGCCAGTTTATGTTCGTAAAGAAATTGTCCACAACAAACATGTTGTATCAACCCTTGAGGCTCGTGGCGCGATATTTGTCTCTGAGAATGATGAGGTCCCAGAGGGTCAGACCGTTATTTTCTCAGCCCACGGAGTTTCGCCAGCAGTTCATGCAAGTGCGGCTTCTCGTAACCTAAAAACAATTGACGCAACTTGTCCGCTTGTTACAAAAGTGCATCATGAAGTTAAGCGCTTTGCCGCGGAAGATTTAACTATTTTATTGATTGGTCATGAAGGCCATGAAGAAGTTGAGGGAACTGCTGGTGAGGCGCCAGATCATATTATTTTGGTCGATGGCGTTGACGGTATCGCAGATATAAAAGTTCCAGATGAGAATAAAGTTGCCTGGTTATCTCAAACAACGCTAAGCGTCGACGAAACTCTGATAACCGTGGCTGCACTAAAGAAACGATTCCCAAATTTGATTGATCCACCAAGTGATGACATTTGCTATGCAACTCAGAATCGCCAAGTTGCGATTAAAGAGATTGCGCCAAAGGCTGATTTAGTTCTAGTTGTTGGATCTAAGAACTCCTCGAACTCGGTTCGCTTGGTTGAAGTTGCCCTTGAATATGGCGCAAAGGCGGCATACCTAATTGATTTTTCGGCAGAAGCCGAGGATAAATGGTTTGAAGGTGTAGAAGTTATTGGGGTTTCAAGCGGTGCTTCAGTTCCAGAAATTTTGGTAACAGATTTACTTAAAGACTTGGCTAAACGTGGTTACAGCGATGTTGAAACAGTTACGGCGATGGAAGAGCATTTGCTCTTTTCAGTGCCACCAGAGCTTCGTAAGGATTTAAAGGCGGCTGGAAAGCTTTAATTTTTATTTACGTGAATATTTGCGCATCAGGGCGAAGTGCGCAGCCCAAGCAATTACCGCACCAGTGATCAACCATGGCGCAACTGCTGAAAGCGTAGTAATTAACTCAAGGCCAATTTTGCCCGGTGAGAAACCAGTTCCACCAATTGTTGCCATTATTATTAGAGTTGAAATCAAGAAAGCTATTGGCGGATTGACCGCATTTGTAAATGAAGTTCCAGCTCTTCCGAGATAAAGACCACCGAGAAAACAGGTCAATATTGCTAGGCCGGTAAAGAAGCCAACTTTTGTAATCGAGTATTCCAAAGCTTCAAAGATAAAGATTAAAAGGAATTGCAGAACAATAACGCCAGGCACTTTTAACCCAGGACCTTTAACTGCTTTAGATCTAACTGCATCCATGGTGCCGCTCATTTCTCATCATCCTCATCTGTAATCTCTTCAACTTCAATAAAATCTTCTGGTGCATCCAAGGCTAATTTACTCTCCAGAATTCGCAAATTTTCGGATACTTCTGGAAAGGCTTTAAGTGGTTTTCCAGAAACATCAAGCGACTTCATCTTTTTCGCAGCGCTAAGCACAGTGGTTTCGGCGGTAGGAATCATTTCGTTGTATGCCTTGAGAGTGCTCTTTAACCGATCGCCAACTGTCACAATCTTGTCGTGCAGCGATGAGACATCTCGCAGGAATTTAACTGCCAAAGTTTGAATCTCTTCGGCATTTGCTGCAACGCGGTTTCGGCTAAATAAATAACCAACAGTTCGTAGCAGCGCCATCATTGAAGTTGGCGTTGCAATTGTGACACCAAGACGAAATGAAGTTTCAAGGAAATCTGGGATTGCTTTAACAGCTTCGATAAAGATTGCATCAATAGGAGCGTAGAGAATTACGAAATCTGGCGATGGTCCGCGATTCGCATAGTTACGTTTTGAGAGTGCCTGAATGTGTGCAAGTAAATCTTTTGAATGTTCTACTAACAATTGCTTGCGCAGAACATCATCTTCAGTTTCAAAGGCTTCATAAAATCTTTGGAATGGAAATTTGGAGTCGATATAGATAACGCTGCCACCAGGCATATTTATTGTTACATCTGGGATTGCGCCAGAGTCGCCAATTTTTTCAGAGGCAGATTGTCTGGTGAAATGTTCATTCTCAATTAAGCCAGCGCTCTCTAATAATTTTTCAAGATGCGCTTCGCCAAATTTTCCACGGGTCTGCGAACTTGCGAGCGCCCCAGCAATTGCACGAGTCTGCTTAACTAAATTTTCATTATGACTTGCCATTGATTTAACTTGTTCAGTAATTTCAGTTTCTGCTCTTACTCGACGTAAATCTGCTGCGCCGGCCGCTTCAGTTAATTTCTCAACCGTCTTTTTCATAGTTTCTAATTCATCAGTTAATTTTGTTGCAGCCGCAGTGGAATTCTTCTCGCGTTCTAACTGCTCTTTGAGATCCTTGATTAACGGATTATCTGCAGAATCAGAATTAGATCTGCCACTTTTTACGAGAAATCCAATGAGAGCGCCCACTGCCAACCCGATTATTACGCCCAAAATTACATCCATGCCCGTATCGTGGCAGGAAGCACTGACAAAGCCCCGTAGGCTCTACTCCTTGTGAGCCTCTCTATCGGAATCGTCGGACTGCCAAATGTGGGCAAATCGACCCTTTTTAACGCTCTGACCAAGAACAACGTTCTGGCCGCAAATTATCCCTTCGCCACAATTGAACCCAATGTTGGAATGGTCGGCGTCCCAGATGCCAGACTTCCAAAGCTTGCCGAGATTTTTACCTCTGAAAAGATTTTGCCTGCGGTTGTCTCCTTTGTAGATATCGCCGGAATCGTTAAGGGCGCATCTGAAGGTGCCGGACTGGGAAATAAATTCTTAGCAAACATTCGCGAAACCGATGCAATCTGTCAGGTCATCCGCGTTTTCAATGATGAGAATGTAATGCGCGAAGGCGAGCGAGCCGCAGCATTTGTTGATCCCGCATCTGACATTGAAGTTATCAATACCGAACTTGGTCTAGCCGACTTACAAACTATTGAAAAGGCGCTTCCACGGTTAGAGAAAGAAGTGCGCATCAAGAAAGAAGTTGCACCGATTCTTGAAGCGGTAAAGCAAGCGCAGGAAGTATTGAATTCTGGAAAATTACTTTACGGCTCAAAGATAGATTTAACTTTAATTGCTGATCTACATTTAATGACCGCAAAACCATTTTTATATGTTTTCAATGTTGATTCTGCCGAACTTGCTGACATCGAACTTCGCAAGAAATTAGCAGCAATGGTTGCACCATCAGAAGCGATTTTCTTGGATGCAAAGACCGAGGCCGAACTTGCCGAACTCGATGATGCCGATGCCATGGAATTATTATCTGTAATCGGCTTAGAAGAACCAGGACTTTCAACGCTGGCACGCATCGGATTTAATACTTTAGGTTTGCAAACTTATTTAACTGCGGGTCCAAAAGAAACACGCGCTTGGACTATTCATAAGGGAGATACTGCGCCAGTCGCAGCCGGTGTAATTCACACCGATTTCCAAAAAGGTTTCATTAAGGCCGAAATCGTTGCATTTAACGATTTAGTTGATGCAGGTTCAATGGCGGAAGCCAAAGCCCGCGGTAAGGTCCGTATGGAAGGCAAGGAATATGTAATGTCCGATGGCGATGTAGTGGAATTTAGGTTTAATAACTAATGACAAAAATAAGATACGAGAAAAGCCCATATATAACTGGCGAACTCAAGAAGCGCGATGAACTTCGTAACGTTGCAATCATTGCTCACGTAGACCATGGCAAGACCACATTGGTCGATGCGATGTTGACTCAATCAGGTGCATTTTCCGAGCACCAGAAAGAGGGCGAGAACCGTGACCGGGTTATGGACTCGATGGATCTCGAACGCGAAAAGGGAATCACAATTCTCGCGAAGAACACATCCATTCGTCGTGGCGCTCAGACTGTAAATATTATTGACACCCCAGGCCACGCAGACTTCGGTGGTGAAGTAGAACGTGGACTTGAAATGGTTGACGGTGTAATTCTTCTCGTCGATGCATCTGAAGGACCACTTCCACAAACCCGTTTCGTGCTCCGTAAAGCACTTGAGAAAAACCTTCCAGTAATTTTGGTAATTAATAAAGTAGATCGTCCCGATTCACGTATTCCAGAAGTTGTTGACGAGGCCTACGGCTTATTTATGGATCTAGATGCAAACGATGATCAAATTGAATTCCCAGTTGTTTATGCATCAGCAAAAGCTGGTCGGGCATCAATGAACCGTCCAGAAAATGGCGTAATGCCAGATCGCGAAAACTTGGATGCGTTATTCGAAGTAATTTTCAATACGATTCCGGCTCCGGTTTATCACGAAGGTGCACCACTACAAGCACACGTTACAAACCTTGACTCATCTCCTTATCTTGGCCGTCTTGCACTTTGCCGAATTCGCGAAGGTGTAATTAAAAAAGGCGAGAGCGTAATGTGGATGAAGACCGATGGAACTAGCGAGCGCGTAAAGATTGCCGAGCTCCTTATTACAAATGGTTTAGAGCGAGTTTCTGCGCTAGAAGCTGGCCCCGGAGACATTGTGGCGATTGCCGGAATTGAAACCATTACCTTGGGCGAAACTCTTGCCGATCTTGAAAAAGCACACGCGCTGCCTTTAATCATCGTTGACGAGCCATCTATTTCGATGACAATTGGTATCAATACTTCGCCGATTGCAGGACAAGAAGGAAAGCTACTTACTGCGCGCCAAGTTAAGAACCGTCTTGATGCCGAACTAATCGGTAACGTCTCACTTCGCGTTCTAAATACTGAACGTCCAGATACTTGGGAAGTTCAAGGCCGCGGTGAATTACAACTTGCAGTACTAGTTGAAATCATGCGTCGTGAAGGTTTCGAATTAACTGTTGGAAAGCCACAAGTAGTTGTGAAAACAGTTGATGGAAAGTTACAAGAACCGATGGAACGTTTGAGCATTGATATTCCAGATGATTATCTTGGAGTTGTAACCCAACTTATGGCACTTCGTAAGGGCCGTATGGAACAAATGGTTAACCACGGAACTGGTTGGATCCGAATGGATTACAAAGTTCCATCACGTGGCTTAATCGGATTCCGTACTGAATTCTTAACTGAAACTCGTGGAACCGGACTTCTGCACCACGTATTCGATGGTTATGAAAACTGGAATGGCGAAATTCGCACACGCCTAAGCGGATCACTTGTTGCCGACCGTCGTGGAACTGTTACTGCTTATGCAGTTGATGGCGTGCAAGAGCGCGGCGTTATTTTCCTAGAAGTTGGAACTGAAGTTTACGAAGGAATGATTGTTGGTGAGAATTCACGCACTGAAGATATGGATGTAAATATTGTTCGCGAAAAGAAGCTAACAAATATGCGTTCTTCAGGTGCCGATGATGCAAACCGAATTATTCCGCCAAGATTGCTTAACCTTGAGCAAGCACTTGAGTTCTGTCGCGAAGATGAATGCGTTGAGGTAACTCCAAAACATGTTCGTGTCCGCAAGACAATTCTTGACCAAAATGAGCGAGCACGTAACGTGGGCCGCGCCAAGAAGGTTAATCAGAACGCTGAATAGCACGGTTTTGTCGGCGCCCTTGGGTTAGATAGCCCTGTGGCCCGAAACGAGAAAACAGCACGCAAGATTGAGCTGATTCGTCCTGTCCTAACGCCTTCTGATTTTGCGCCAACACCTGAGCAAAAATTGGTGATTGATTCCAAATTACCAAGGCTAATTGTTTTTGGTGGACCAGGAACTGGAAAGACGACAACGTTAACT
>CAWURN010000063.1:0-23246 GCA_963924835.1 Candidatus Nanopelagicaceae bacterium
TCAGCAGAAGTTTTTCCAGCACAAGACAACTCCTGCATCTCTGCAAGATCGCCAACAAGTGGCATAAACAACGGGGCTTTAACTTGGTGGTTGTAGTAAAGCCATAAACAACGGTGGCAGTTATCCCAGCCGAAAGTTAAATCACTTGGACTGATAAATGCACGTGCGTCTTTTGTTAAAGTTATAGGTTCCATAATTCCCTTATTCTGCGCTATGCCACTGACATTTGCGTGGTTATTGACCGCGAATCGCGCTTAGAAGCGTGAAAAAGCCCAGAACAATCATGACAACTCCACCAGTCATTCGCATTCTAACTAGCCGCTTGATATCGGTAGCTAACCAATTCCGGATTGTCCCGGCCAAAATTCCCCAAGTACCATCGGAGAAGAATGCAAGGAATGCAAATATTGCGCCCATTAATATAAGTTGGGATGTGATTTTTCCAGCATCTTTATCTACAAACTGCGGCAATATCGCTGCAAAGAACACAATTCCCTTTGGGTTAAGTGCGCCTACCCAGAAACCTTCGCGCATCGATTTCCATTTAGAAGGTCTAATGTCACCTTGGTTTGTCATATCACTGGCATGGATCTGGCTGTGTTTAATTGCAATGATTCCTAAGTAAACAAGATAACTGCCACCAAGTAGCTGCACCGTAATAAATGCCAAATCTGAACTCTGCAAGATTGGGCCAAGTCCTACGGCAACAACTACTGATAAAGAAAAGGCACCCATGACATTGCCTGCGACGGTTGCAACTGCAGTAGCACGACCCCACGCAATTGCTCGGGCGATTACAAAGAGAACAGAAGGCCCAGGAGCCAAAATAATAATTATGGCCGCTATGCAGTATTCCCAGAGTCTGGAAGGAACTACAACAAGCGAATTCATAAAGCGGAGCCTACCGAAAGTGGAAATGTAAAAGGCCCCATTCTCTTTCGAGTTTGGGGCCTTTCCTCACGGAGAGATGAGGTCTCTTTTTATATTACCGAATCTGTATCAGCTCTGCGCAAATGCGCGAAACCTAACAGTGCGAGAATTAGGAAGATTAAACCGCCAGCAAAAGAAACATAACTCGCAACCATTGCTATCTGACCTAAGGTTCCAAATGCATAAGCATTGAGCAACATTCCACGAAGGGTGTCTCCCTTGAAGACAGTTTCAACTGTGCCAGCTGCCTGCTTAGCCGCAGCTTGTAGTTCTGTATTTGTTGGATCGGCTGCTAGTGCACCAGCAGCTGCGCGATTAGCGCCGGATGCTGCTGCGTAAGTTGGCATTGCAGCCATATGGAAACCGATGTAATGATCGGCATACATCTGTGCTTGCTTGCCAGTTGTCATAACTTTTTCGCCATTATCAGTAAAGAATTTCTTTACTTCATCTGTTGCTTTTGGATCACCGCTCTCGGCTGGAATTGTAATTGCCTGAGGTTCTAATTGTGCAGCAACTTGGTCAGTTGCAAAGTTGCCACCGTATTGCAGGATGCCACCGATAACAATTAAAAAGCCTGCAAGAAGAAGGCCAAGCACGCTAGCTATTTTGTCGAAGGATTTTCTGTTCATTTTCTACTTCTTTCTACTCTCCGGAAAATTTAGATGAGAAATTTGGAGTGATTTCGCATCAGTGCAATTTTCGAGCATCCGGGAGTTGTGTATCTACGAAACAGCTAGGGCTAGCACTTGAAGAATATGTTCGAGTGCTAGCCCCTAAGAAATATGAATTTAACTAATCCGTATGTTTATCACAGTACCTAATTCCATCCTCACCAATTTTGCTATGAGAACAATCAACATTTAATTTATCGAACGAGCCATCACCGAAATGGGCGCGGTAGGCCAAAGCAAGTAATACTCGAATATTCGTTTCGCCATCAGATTTTATATTGAAAGCCCGGGCCATTCTTGAAACTGTGTTCTCGATTACTTTTTCACTATGGGCCGTGGCCCGAGCGATTGCCGCATTTGATAGGCCATCGCAGAGATGTTTCGCAACTAAATGCTCGAAAGGCGTAAGTTCTCGCGACATTATTTTGATATCCATAATTGGATTACCTAAGACCTCTCCGACGTTAGAAATACCCCTTTGAAATATTGATTGTTCACCATAAACTGCTCTAATGGGCAATATTTCAAGTAATAAATTGGGTCAAGTTCTGCACCTAATGTTGGATCGCCCCGAGAAGAAGAATGCGCTCATTCCAGCGATGTATTCCGACCTTTCTAAGGCGCTAATCGCTGCGAAAGATGATTTCGACATCAGAGTTGTTGTTATCTCAGGTGCCGGAAACGCGTTTACTGGCGGCAATGACATTTTAGATTTTATGGATACCCCACCAACCGGCGCTGATTCTCCGGTTATGCAGTTTCTTGCTGTGCTCCATGACTTTCCAAAACCTCTGATAGCAGCAGTTCACGGAAATGCAGTTGGAATTGGAACAACAATGTTGATGCATTGCGATTTAGTTTATGCAACTGCAGATGCAAAATTATCGATGCCATTTGTCTCATTAGGCCTAGTCCCTGAAGCTGGTTCATCATTGCTCTTCCCAAGACTTGTTGGTCATGTAATTGCATCGGAAATTTTCTTGACTGGTCGCAATTTTTCTGGAACTGAGGCGCATGGGATGCGCTTAGTAAATGAATTAACTTCTGACCCACTTGCAAAGGCGTTGGAAGTTGCCGAAGTAATTGCTAATCAACCTCCCACCTCAGTAATAAATACGAAGGCGCTTTTAAAGAGTGGACATCATCAAGCGGTAGCTATGGTCATGGAAGCCGAAGGTGAACTTTTTAGAATTGCGTTGGAATCGGATGAAGCACAGATTGCATTTATGAAATTTCTCGAGAAAAAATCAAAGGGGTAGAGATGTCGCTAGCTGGAAAGAGAATATTTATAACCGGAGGTTCACGCGGAATCGGACTTGCGATCGCGCTACGAGCTGCGGCTGATGGTGCAAGCATTGCAATCGCAGCAAAAACTGCGGAAGAGAACCCAAAGTTACCTGGAACTATTTTCTCTGCGGCAAAAGAGATCGAAGCTGCTGGGGGAACGGCCCTGCCGATTCAGTGCGATATTCGCGATGAAGATGCAATCGAAGCTGCAGTAAAAAAGGCGGCGACACAATTTGGTGGCCTAGATATTCTGATCAACAATGCGAGTGCTATTAACTTAACTCCAACAGAGAAAACTCCCGCTAAGCGTTTCGACTTGATGTTTGATGTAAACGTTCGTGGCACCTTCTTAACGTCACAAGCAGTCATTCCCCATCTTCGTGAAAGTGCGAAGGCCGGGCGCAATCCGCACATTCTTACCTTGTCACCGCCACTTTCGATGAGCCCTAAATGGTTTAAGAACCATGTGGCATACACAATGTCGAAATATGGAATGAGTATGTGTGTTCTAGGAATGGCTGAAGAATTTAAGCGAGATGGAATTGCAGTAAATGCACTATGGCCTCGGACTGCAATTGATACTGCAGCACTTCAAATGATTCCTGGTGTTGATACCGATTTCTGCCGCAAGCCCGAAATTCTCTCTGATACCGCATATATAATTTTAAATCGTGACTCAAAAACAACTACTGGAAATTTCTTCGTAGATGATGAAGTTTTAGCATCCGAAGGCATCACTGATTTAGAGAAGTATTCAGTGAAGCCTGGAACGACAGATTTCTTGCTTGATTTCTTTCTAGATTAGAAACTAGATTAATATTTAATGAACGGCGCCTGATTCGCTTTCAACTAGTGAATCTTTGCCAACATTCAACGAGAAGAAACTGACTATCGCAGCAAGCAATAGGAACCCTGCTCCAAATTTGAATGCAGTACTAAATCCATGGACTTGAGCGAATACCTGAACTTTGTCGCCAAGCTCCGTGTTGGCTTTTGCAAATGCTGAAGCCGAAGAGATCGCAACTGTATTTAGAAGCGCAGCGCCAAGTGAGCCACCAATTTGCTGGCTGGTATTTAGAACCGCTCCAGCAACGCCAGCATCGTGCTCGCCCGCATTATGTAATCCGGTAGAGGCGCTAGGAATAAAGAAGAGCGCCATTCCGCTAGACATAATTAATAGTGCAGGCAAAATATCTGCGACGTAAGTTGATGTTGGCGTGATTCTAGAAAGTAACAAAAGTCCAAGAGATGCTGCCACAAGGCCAGTTGTCATAAGTGGCTTTGGACCAATTTTTGGAAGTAACTGAGATGCAACTCCTGCGAAAACTATTACGCCAGCTGAGAATGGTAAGAACGCAAAACCTGATCGTAGCGATGAGTATTGTAAAAAGCTCTGTAAATAAATACTTAAGAATAAGAACATTGCAAAAAGCCCAGTTCCAACTAGGAGAGAAGCTAGATAAGAACCACCACGATTTCTTTCGGTTAACACGCGCAACGGAAGTAATGGATTCGCAACTCTTTTTTCAATTACAAAGAAAGCGATAAGGAATACCGCTGAAACTATGAAGTATTTGTAGGTTTCAAAGTCTGACCAACCATTAGTTGCGGCTTGGCTGAAACCATAAACAAGTGCAACAAGCCCGAGGGTTACAGTTGTGGCACCGGGAATGTCATATTTATTATCACCAGCGGCTTTTGATTCATGAACAAATGGGATCGCAAGCAACACTGCTACAAGTGCGATTGGAACGTTAACACCTAAACACCAACGCCAGTTTGCATACTCAGTAAGTACACCACCAAGAATTAAACCAATGGCAGCGCCGCCACCAGAGATTGCACCATAAACACCGAAGGCGCGGGCACGTTCTTTAGGGACCGTGAAAGTTACATTGATGAGCGCAAGTGCCGCAGGTGCGAGCAGCGCACCAAATGCACCTTGAAGCGCACGAGCAGCAAAGAGCAGCTCTTGGGTTGTCGCAATTCCGCCAAGACCAGATGCAACAGCAAAACCAATTAGACCAACAATAAAAATCTTCTTCCGGCCCATGTAGTCAGAGATCCGACCACCAAGCAACAACAAACTTCCGAAGGCAAGTGAATATGCCGTAACAACCCATTGTCTATTTGCATCCGAGATACCTAATTCTGCTTGCGCACTTGGCAAGGCGATATTTACGATCGATGCATCGAGAACAACCATTAAGGAAGCAATAGCAATAACAAAGAGGGCGCGCCATCTATTAGGGTCTAGACCGTTTTCATCTAATTCGATGCGTGCTTTAGCCATTTTTACTCCTTGGATTTGTTGCGAAGGCTAATTCTCTCTTATCTGGGGTGAGTTGTCTGGCTCAAACAATTATTGTGCGTGTGATAAAACTTTCATGCCCCAGGCCTGAATAAATGGTCGCCAGATTGCAACGATTTCATCAACCTTGGCTTGGTAATCAGGCAGAGCCGAAGTAATTCCAGACGTTTGATAGGCGTGATCGCCATGCTCTTCCCACTTGGCGACAATTCCTAAGTCGGCCTCGGGATGAAACTGAACACCATATGAATTCTCGCCGACTCGATAAATCTGATTCGCACATGCGGGGCTACTTGCAAGGGTGACTGCTCCGGGTGGGAGAACTGAAACTTCATCTTCGTGCCACTGAGTTACAGGAAGCGGACCAGAGAAATCAAAGATTGAATCTGATGCTGCAGCTTCTGTTGGAAAAATTTCTTTAGCACCAATCTCAACAATCTTTGCTCGTGTGACTTTTCCACCTGTTGCTGCAGCAAGTAGTTGCGTACCTAAACAAATTGCAAAGACTGGAATGTTTCTAGCAATTGCATCTGCTAAAAGTGCACGTTCGTTAGGAAGCCAAGGTGCGATTTGATCATCAAGTGCACCCATGTGACCACCAAGTGGAATTACACCTGCAATGTTTTCAGGAACAGTATTAGGGACACTTTCGCCGGCATATGCACGCAATATTTTTATTTCAAATCCAAGTTCCATTAACCAACGACCGACTAAATGTGGCGGATCAGTTTCATCATTTTGTATTGCCAAAATTGTTTTAGCTGCGAAAGTGGACATCGGCTAATAATGTCCTAAATGTTTTAAAAAGGTCTAAATTTTGAACATTCTTCAAAAATTGTCCAGAATATTAGGGTTAAACACGCACGAAGTCAGCCTATTAGTGCGTTTTTCGGCTTTCCCTGATACCTTCGCCTTTATAAGAAAACTACCAAGTTTTCTCACAATCAAAGGAGCTCGTACCCAAAAGGGATTCGCTGAAAGTTAGCGAGCCATCCAACAAAAGGTACTTCTTTCCAAAATGACCTGAACTCTAGAACCTCAGACTTTCCGCAAGACCCCCAACCTTGTAACTCCAATTGCATCTGCAAAAATTAAAGAGATGATGGCTGCCGAGTGGGCGTTGTATTCAAAATCTACCTTTGCCTCTGGTGTTGAAAGCACTATTGCCAAAGACTCTTCGCCACTTGGCGCAACATCAAGCTTCCAATACTGGGATCCATATCCAATTAGCGTTGTGTCAGCTAAGGGTGCATGGATGACAGATGTTGACGGTCGCCAATTACTAGATTTATCAATGGGCTTCGGCGCAATGCTTGCCGGTCACTTGAATGAAGAAGTAATTGCCGAAACCAAAGCAGCTCTTGAAGGTGGAACTCTTTTTGTTACCCCATCACCTATTTCACGCGATGGCGCAGAGCGCTTATGTAAACGATTTGAAATCGACAAGGTTCGCTTCGCAAACTCTGGCACTGAAGCCACTATGTATGCAGTTCGTACCGCAAAGGCTTATAACGGCAAATCTGCAATCGTTAAGTTGGAGGGTGGTTACCACGGTAGCTACGACCCACTTACAGTTTCGGCGAAACCCGATCTTGATAAAGCTGGCAACCCAGAAGAGCCAAATCCCGTAGTCGGACACGGCATAAATGTTGGAGTTGTTTTTGTAGTTCCTTTCAACAATTTACCTGCACTTGAAAAAGTTTTCGCTCGCGATCACGAATCGATTGCCTGCTTCATTCTTGAACCAGTTCTTGAAAACTTGGGAATCGTTCTACCTGACGCTGGCTACTTAGCCGGTGTTCGCGAACTCTGTACCAAGTACAACATCGTTCTAATTTTCGACGAAGTTAAAACTGGTCTTACTGCTGGCCCACAAGGCGCAGCACATCGAATCGGTGTTCAACCAGATTTAATCTGCCTTGCTAAATCAATCGGTGGCGGACTTCCGCTCGCTGCATTTGGTGGCAAGGAAGAAATCATGAACACAATTACAACTGGCGCCATGGCACACTTCGGAACTTTCAACGGTAACCCACTTGCAATGGCTGGGCTTCGCGCAATGGATCGTTTGTGTACTAAGGAAGCACTAGCAACGGCAGAGGCTTTCAACAAGCAAGCACTAGATCGCATTCAAGCAATCATCGAAGAGTTTCAACTTCCTGCACATACAGTTGGCTTCGGAGTTAAGGGCTGCGTAACTTGGTCAAAGGATCCAGTTCGCAATTACCGTGATTACAAGGCAACAGACTTTGCTCTTGCAGAACTTTCATGGCTCTGGTCAATGAACCGCGGAATCATTACGCCTCCGGGCTTGGATGAACAGTGGTTGATTTCTCTGGCACATGGCCAGAAAGAAATTGATTTACTTGTTGAAGATTTCCGCGCATTTGCGGTCGCACTTCGTTCTTAATTCAGCGATTTAAATTTATTCGATTTATTCGAGGGCAATTAGTTCCAAATACTGGTTGCCCCATAAATCTTCATCACCATCTGGCAGTAATAAAACGCGCTCTGGTTTAAGGGCTTGTACCGCACCAACATCGTGACTTACTAGAACTACGGCGCCTTGATATTCACCGAGTGCGGCAAGTATTTCTTCACGTGATGCTGGATCCAAGTTGTTTGTGGGCTCATCAAGTAGAAGAACATTTGCAGAACCAACCACCAACGTAGCTAGAGCCAATCGAGTTCGTTCGCCGCCACTTAAAACCTTTACTGGTTTTTGAACATCATCGCCAGAGAATAAGAAAGAACCAAGGGTTTGACGAGCTTGTTGTTCACTAATTTTTTCGCCAGCAGACAACATATTTTCTAAAACAGTGCGTTCGAAATCAAGAGATTCATGTTCCTGGGTGTAGTAACCAATTTTCAAACCATGGCCCGGCAATATTTCTCCAGTATCTGATTCATTTGTGCCACCCAAAATACTTAATAACGTTGTCTTTCCTGCGCCGTTTAGTCCAAGGATTACAACGCGAGAAGATCTATCGATTGCAAGATCAACATCGGTGAAGATTTCTAACGAACCATATGACTTACTTAAACCAGTTGCCATAAGCGGCGTCTTGCCACAAGGTGCTGGGGTAGGGAAGCGAAGTTTTGCAACCTTGTCGGATTTGCGAACATCTTCAAGATTGGAGATAAGTGATTCGGCGCGACGTAACATTCCCTGAGCGGCAGTTGCCTTAGAAGCTTTGGCACGCATCTTCTCGCCCTGCTTCTGCAAAATTTCTGCTTTCTTTTCGGCATTGGCGCGTTCTTTCTTGCGGCGATGTTCATCTGCTTCGCGTTGCAATAAATATTTCTTCCAGCCCATGTTGTAGACATCGATAACATTTCGGTTCGCATCGATATAGAACACTTTGTTTACGACTGTTTCGATCAAGGCAACATCGTGAGAAATAACAACGAGGCCACCAGAATATTTTGTTAGGTAATCACGTAACCAGTTAATGGATTCAGCATCCAAGTGGTTTGTGGGCTCATCGAGCAGCAAGGTCTCCGCGCCGCTAAATAGCAGTCTGGCAAGTTCAACTCGACGACGTTGGCCACCAGATAGAACTTGGATTGGCTCTTCGAATAGCCGTTCTGGTAATCCCAGGTTTGTTGCAATTGATTCCGCTTCGGCCGATGCGCCGTAGCCACCAGCAGCATTGAATTCGCTATCAACGCGGGCATAACGTTCGAGTGCAAGATCTAATTCTTCTGGAGTTGCAGTTGCCATTGCTTCTTCGGCCTTGCGCATTCGCAGAACAATTTGATCAAGACCACGCGCAGATAAAATTCGATTTATAACTGATTCTTCTTGATCGCCAGTTCGTGGATCTTGGGGGAGATAACCGATTGTTCCGGTACGCGTTATCTGGCCACCTGCCGGGAGGGTTTCACCAGCTAGGCACTTTGCAAGGGTTGACTTGCCAGCACCATTTCGGCCAACGAATCCGATTCGGTCACCGCTATTGATTCGGACTGCGACATCTTTAACTAAGAGTCTTGCGCCAGCTCGGAGTTCAACGCTTTGAGTGGCAATCACTACGCGATACTCCCACAGCAGCGATAGATATAACTAATCGTCTATCTTAAACCCGTCTTTAATTGCACCAAGTTCCATACCTGCAGCCACGTGGTCAGTATTTTCACCACGTTCCAATTGCGCAGCATGAGCCTTATTGTGCCAACGCTCTTCGATCTTGCCGTATTTCCAGAGCAAAAGTGCGATTGCCCAAACTACAACGAAGGACGCAACAATTATGTAGCCAGCTGAATTTAGACTGAAGTCATTTACATAGTTCCAGAATCCACCTGAAAGATTTAATTGCCCAGATAAAACTTGCAATAGTTCTAAGCCACCGACAAACATTGCAACGCCTACTGAAAGCCCAGTAATAATTATGTTGTAATAAACTTTACGAACTGGTTTGGAAAAAGCCCAACCATAAGCAAAGTTCATAAATGAACCATCAATCGTGTCAAGCAGGCTCATTCCACCAGCGAAGAATAGAGGGAGTGAGAGGACTGCCCACCAAGGAAGCCCGGCAATTACTGAAGTTCCAGCCAAGACAAGTAGGCCTACTTCTGTTGCAGTATCGAAGCCTAAACCAAAGAGAATTCCGAGCGGATACATTTTCCAACTTTTATCAATGCGACGTGCAATTGGGCCAAAGAACCGCATAAGTAAACCACGGGCATTTAAATGTTTTTCAAGTTCTTCTTCGCTGTACAAGCCCTTACGCATCTGTGAAAAAACTTTAACAATTGAAACCAAAATAATTAAGTTCAAGATTGCGATAATCATTAAGAAAGTTCCGGAAACAGTTAAACCAATTAAACCTGTGTAATGGTGGAGCGCAGAATCCTCATCTTTAAGCTGTGAGCCGAGAGCTTTGATTCCGAAAGTTAGGAGGAGAGCAAGAGCGGCAACTACCGAGGAGTGGCCAAGTGAAAAGAAGAAACCAACGCCAAGTGGTCGTTGTCCTTCGGACATTAATTTTCTAGTTGTGTTATCAATTGCGCTGATGTGATCGGCATCGAAGGCATGTCGCATACCAAGTGTGTAAGCAAGCGCCGCAGTGCCCCAGCCAAATAACGTACCGTCGCCTAATTCATAATCTCCGGATACTGCAAGACCCATTAAGACAAAGCCAGCAATATGTAGGAATGCGATGAAACCAAACATCAGAGCCATTCGACGCCATTCATCGCGGGTAAGGCGATCGCGCAACGGAATGCGGACCGTCGTAGTCTCAATCTGGTTCATGGGGCCTCAAGATTCCTGATATTTCTAGATGCGAATTATTTGCAAGTAGAAAAATACCTTATGCCCAAGCTCCGCGCTACTTGAAAATAATTGAAATAAAAAAAGCCCCCGATTTCGCTAGATTCTCGAGGGCCTTCTCTCAATTTATTTTAGAGGTCGTAATAAAGCTCGAACTCTGCTGGATGTGGACGCAAGCGGACGTAATCCACTTCTTCCTTGCGCTTCCAAGTGATCCAAGTTTCAATTAGATCCTTAGTAAATACGCCACCCTTAAGCAAGAACTCGTGATCGGCTTCTAGGTTATCTAGAACCGCATCAAGTGAACCTGGAACTTGTTGGATTGAAGCGGCTTCGTCGCCTTCTAATTCATACAAGTCTTTATCAACTGGCTTAGGTGGTTCGATCTTGTTTTGGATTCCATCTAGTCCGGCCATGAGCATCGCAGCGAATGCTAGGTATGGGTTTGATGACGGATCTGGACAACGGAATTCGATGCGCTTTGCCTTTGGATTCGAACCAGTAATTGGGATACGAATACATGCAGAACGGTTACGTGCAGAGTAAACAAGATTTACTGGTGCTTCGTATCCTGGAACTAAGCGACGATATGAGTTAACTGTTGGGTTAGTGAATGCAAGCAATGAAGGTGCATGCTTTAGAAGTCCACCGATATACCAACGAGCCATATCTGAAAGATCGCCATATCCATCACCGAAGAACAATGGCTTGCCATCTTTCCAAAGTGATTGGTGAACGTGCATACCAGAACCGTTATCACCGAATAGTGGCTTTGGCATGAATGTTGCGGTCTTGCCAGCTTCCCATGCAGTGTTCTTGATGATGTATTTGAATTTCATAACGTCATCGCCAGCATTCAAAATATCTGAGAAGCGATAGTTGATTTCCATCTGTCCTGCAGTTCCAACTTCGTGGTGTGAACGTTCCACAAGAAGTCCAGCTTCGCCAAGTTTCATAACCATCTGGTCGCGAAGATCTGCAAATTGATCGGTTGGCGAAACTGGGAAATATCCACCCTTGATACGTGTGCGATATCCACGGTTAGGTGTGCCATCTGGATCATATTCAACGCCGGTATTCCATGCGCCTTCGTATGAATCGATGTGGTGGTAAGACTCGTTCATACCAGTCTTAAAACGAATTGCATCGAATACGTAGAACTCGGCTTCTGGTGCGAAGAAAGCAGTATCTGCAATTCCGGTTCCTTGTAAGTATTTAACAGCCTTTGCAACAACGCCACGTGGGTCACGTGAATATGGTGAGTCATCGACTGGGTTGTGAACTGAAAAAAGAATTACCAAAGTCTTAACATCACGGAATGGATCGATGAATGCTGATTCTGGGATAGGAAGTAACTTCATATCTGATTCGTGAATCGCTTGGAAACCACGGATTGAAGAACCATCAAACATTAGACCGTCAGTGAAAACTGCTTCGTCGAATGATTCAACTGGAACGTTGAAGTGGTGTTGGATACCTGGAAGATCAATAAAGCGAACATCAACAAGCTTTACATTCTCTTTCTTAATGTAAGCAAAAACTTCTGCAGAATTCTTAAACATTTCTCTCCCGATTTAGGATTAGTCCTCTTGGACAGGTGCTTCGCTGCGCCGGCCAATGTGGTTCTTGATGGGGAAAATATAGGCGGTCAACGTAAAAAACGGTTAACCGACTTGTTACATTTATGTTTCACCTTTCAGGCGGGGTTGCGACTGGCGAACAGATAGCCTTGGAACATGGTTAAAGCAGGCACAGGCCGTCGATTTCTGGCCCTTCTGATCGATTGGCTGATGTGTTTGCTGATATCTGGCATCGTCGGATTCGGGTCCAGGTCAATTAGCACGCTAGCCGTTTTTTTCATTGAGGTCAGCGTTTTGACCACCTTGCAGCAGGCTTCGGCTGGTCAGCGAATCTTGCGATTGCGGGTTGTTGATTTTACAAATTACGGCATCGTTCCTGCGAAGAAAATACTTATTAGAACTTTCTTGATTTGCCTAGTGCTTCCCGCAGTCTTTACTAGAGATGGCAGGGGATTGCATGATTGGGTTGCGAATTCAGTAGTTGTTAGAAATTCTAAACAGAACAGTTAATTAGCGTTTAGGAATTTTTGCATTGCGATTCATCGCCATTGGTCCTTTAGGAATTGGCATATTTAATCCGCCAACGGCCTTCAATCGACTGCGAAGTTCGCGAAGCTGAATTTTATTTAGCTTCTTAGGTAACTTCTTTAAATGTTTCTGTAACTTGCGGAGTGGTACTTGACCATTTCCATCGCCAATAATTACTTCAGTTAGTGCAACACCAGGAATGAAACGCTCCATCTTGCGACGTTCATCTTGCAACAATTGTTTAACTGCGGGGCTACCTTCGCCAACTAGAACAATGCCGGCGCGACCCACACTTCGGTGCACCATATCTTGGTTACGCGCAACACTTACGGCTGCAGTAGTTGTGAAACCTTTTCTGATTGCCATTAGCACTGAGGCACCTGCTCCAAGTTGATCTTGGATTGACAGAAATGCTGCGGTATTTGCTTGGCGCGTAAATATAAAGAAGGCAAAGAGAAATGCGATTGGGAGCGCAATAATCGTGAAATAGATTGGGTGATTAAACTGCAACCCAAGAATTACTCCAATGCTTAGAACGACTACAAAAGATAAGGCCATCCACAACAAAGCAATTGGCTGATGCTTGCGCACTAAAGCAAAGGCATCTTTTAGAACCTTCATCTGTCCCTGTTTTTCGCCGGCAGCTTTCTCAGCCTTTGCTTTTCTCTTGAATAGTGCCATTACGCCTTCTCCTCTTTGCTTGCTTTTTCGCTTTCCTTCTTGAGCAAATGCTCGGCCCATTCTATTTCAACTTGCTCTGGTGTTGGCGCGGTTCCACCAAGTCGTGCTGGCGCCCAACGTTGTCCTACGTGTGAATCTGGATAGGTATTTTGGACTTGAGTTAAAAGATCTTTCATCAACTGCCGTAACTTACTTTCGGCTTCATCAACATCTTGGCCTTTTTTCACAATAAATGGTTCACCAAATGCAACGGTAATCGGGAATTTATTGCGCTTCCAATTCGCCTTAACTTTTTTCGTAATTATGCGTTGGCTTCCCCAAACAATTGTCGGAATTATTGGCGTGTCCGAACCCATCGCTAAGCGAACAGCGCCGGTCTTTAATTCTTTTATTTCGAAGCTTCGACTAATTGTTGCTTCTGGAAAAATTCCAACAATTTCTCCAGCACGCAGATAACGAAGCGCGGCTACGAAAGAACTAGAACCACTTGAACGGTCGACGGAAATATGGTGCATGCCGCGCATAAGTGGGCCGGCAATTTTGTGATCAAAGATCTCTTTCTTTGCCATAAATCTGACGTAGCGTTTGCGTGGTAGAACCGCGGTTCCAGTTAGCGCAAAGTCCAGATAGCCAATGTGATTAATCGCAAGGATTGCGCCACCAGTTGCTGGAATGTTTTCACTTCCTCGGAAATCAAATTTTAAACCTAAGTATTTCCATACAGTTTTTATTGTTACAACAACTGGGGGATAAACAAAATCACGCATTAAATATTTGCTCGCTTTTCCTGTGCTTGCTTATACAAACGTCCAGCGCGGTAACTAGATCTAACAAGTGGCCCGCTCATAACACCAGCAAAGCCAATCTCTTCTGCCTCTGTGCTTAGTTCCACAAACTCATTTGGCTTGACCCAACGTTCAACAGGATGATGCTTTGGGGTAGGCCGTAAATATTGGGTAATCGTGATTAAGTCACAACCTGCTGCATGTAAATCAACAAGAGCTTGTGTTACCTCTTCACGAGTTTCGCCCATTCCAAGAATCAAATTTGATTTAGTGATCAGACCGAATGCTCGTGCCTGCGAAATAACATCAAGGGAGCGCTCATAGCGAAATGCTGGACGAATTCGCTTGAAAATACGAGGAACTGTTTCGAGATTGTGAGCAAAAACCTCTGGGCGAGTTTCGAACACTTCATTTAAAAATACTGACTTGCCGCTGAAGTCTGGTGCCAACATTTCAACACCAGTGCCCGGATTAAGTTCGTGAACTTTACGAATTGTTTCGGCATATAGCCACGCGCCTTCATCATCCAAGTCATCACGTGTAACACCGGTGATAGTTGCATATTTGAGTTGCATCGCTTGAACAGATTCAGCAACACGACGAGGTTCATCGCGATCTAGGGGATCGGGCTTTCCGGTATCGATGTTGCAGAAGTCGCAACGACGTGTGCATTTCTCGCCACCAATTAAGAAAGTTGCTTCGCGATCTTCCCAGCATTCGAAAATATTTGGACACGCGGCTTCTTGACAGACAGTGTGAAGTCCTTCTCTAGCTACTAGAGAGCGAAGAGCGGTGTATTCCGGACCCATGACTGCGCGAGTCTTAATCCACTCAGGTTTGCGCTCGATTGGAACCGCGGCATTTCGAGCTTCGATTCGAAGTAATGGACGGCCTTCAGGTGCAAGTGTCATTCAGAAATCCGATCTAGTGCAAGCAGAATATGTCTTTCTACAACGGGCAAAACTTCCGAAATTGAAATATCTCTACCCAACTCTTTCGCAAGTGATGTGACACCTGTGTCAGTGAAACCACATGGTGAAATGTGATTATACGCGGACATGTCTGGGTTTATATTAAGTGCAAAACCATGCATCGTTACGCCTTTTGCAACACGAATTCCAATTGCCGCAATTTTGCGATCGCCTTTTGCATCGCGAATCCAAACACCACTTCGTTCACAATATCTTTCGGTCTTCACAGCAAATTCTGAGCATGCTGCTATCAAGGCGTTCTCAATTTCTCGAACAAAGCCAACAACGTCGTTGCGATTTCTTAATTTGATAATTGGGTAACCAACAAGTTGGCCCTCACCGTGCCAAGTTATTTTTCCGCCGCGATCCACATCAATAACGGGAGTACCGTCTATTGGACGTTCATCTAATTGAGTTCGGCGTCCTGCTGTGTAAACCGAAGGGTGTTCTAACAAAATCAAAGTGTTTGGACTTTCTCCCGCAATCACCCCAGCTTGGATTTCGCGTTGATATTCCCAGGCTTTTCTATACTCAACAAGACCCAAGTGTTCAACCGATATCTGGTTCGATTTAACCCCAAGGCTCGAAGTCTTCGCATACATAGCCCTGAGCCTAAGGTAACCTTCGGGTCTTAACCAATTAATACCAACCATAAGGGCAATTAAATCGAAAGGCTCGGCATGTTCTCGGATAGCAAATCAAAAACCTCAAAAATCAAGGGCCGCAAACCGCTCTGGCTAGCTATCGCGGTCGTCATTGCTTGGGTGTCAATCTCTGGGTTTACTGGCCCATTATTTGGCAAACTATCTACGGTTCAAGAGAATAACAACTCCTCATTCTTGCCCGAAGACTCCGAAGCCACAAGAGCTGCAAATGCGATCACAAAGTTTTCAGATAGTGCAAATGATCAAATTCCAGCGTTAGTTCTATTTACTGGTGAGATCACTCCGGAGAAAATTGCATCAGCAGAAGCATTTGCACAAAACCTAGGTTCAAAAATCTTGGTTCACAGTGATGGCAAATTATTAACAGATGCCGATGGAAAAGAAATCTCGATACCGATTTCTGATTACTTCATTAAAGGTGCTCCGATAACTACATTCCCGTCGGAGGATGGGAAAGCTATTCTTGCTAATTTTCCAATCAGCGTTCAAATTGCTACCGAACTTCTTCCAGATGGAAAAGAACCAGCACTTCCTGGAGTAGTCGATGCGATTCGCTATTACGCATCTGACTTTGCCAAAAGCAATGGGCTTGTAACTCACACAACTGGTTTTGCCGGAATTTTGGCAGACCTCTTTGGTGCATTTGGAAGTATCGACTCAGCGCTCTTGCTTACTACAGGTGTCGTTGTTGCTCTGATTTTGATTGTTGTTTATCGCTCACCAATTCTTTGGATTCTTCCGTTGTTATCTGCCGGAATCGCCTTAACACTTTCTGGTGGGGTGGTTTATCTATTAGCAAAGAGCGATGTGATTACTCTCGATGGCCAATCACAAGGAATTCTTTCGGTGTTGGTTTTGGGCGCTGGAACCGATTATGCGCTGTTGTTAATTGCCCGTTATCGCGAAGAACTTCATCATCACGTCTCTCGCTTCGATGCAATGAAAGTTGCATGGCGAGGAGTGGTTGAACCAATTATTGCTTCTGGATCGACAGTTGTTATTGGTTTACTTGTTCTACTTCTTAGCCAATTAAATAATAACCGCGGACTTGGTCCGGTTGGCGCAATTGGAATCATTTGTTCGATGATCACAATTCTTACTCTTCTTCCTGCGTTGCTTGTTATTTTCGGTCGCTGGATATTCTGGCCAAAGGTCGCCCGATTTGGTGATGCTGATGAAAAATTAAGTGGTGCTTGGGCCAAGGTTGGAGCCGCAACTGCGCGCCATCCCCGCAAATATTGGATTGGCGCAACCGCAATTCTGATTGTTCTTGCTGGTTTCTCCTCAACGCTAAACGCTACGGGCCTTGCAACTGTTGATTCCTTTACCAAGCGAACAGATTCAGTAGTAGGCCAAGAAGAATTACTTAAGCATTTCCCTGGTGGCCAAGGCCAACCAACGCAAGTTGTTCTTAAAGAAACTATTGCCCCAGCTGCAATTGCAAAATTGAAATCTAATCCAGGCGTTGACTCTGTCGAGGCTATGGGCATTGGGTTTGCAGTTCCAGGACAACCGCTTCCACCAACTAAAGTTATTGATGGAAATGTTCTATTAAATGTAACTCTAAAGTATGCGCCAGATTCAAAGGAAGCTATCGCAATGATTCCTGGTCTCCGTGCAGATATGGAGAGTTTGGATCCAACAATTCTTGTTGGTGGATCAACTTCAGTTAGTTATGACATCAATCAAGCATCTGAGCGTGATCGAAATCTAATAATTCCAATCGTTCTGTTGCTAATTGCAATTATCTTAGGTTTCTTGCTGCGTTCAATTTATGCAGCTGTTCTTCTGTTGGCAACAGTTGTTATTTCGTTCTTTGCAACTCTCGGAGCCTGCGCAATCGTCTTCAATCACATCTTTGGTTTTGCTGGGGCAGATCCGGCATTCCCATTGTTTGCATTTATCTTCTTGGTAGCACTCGGAATCGACTACAACATCTTCCTGATGACTCGAGTTCGTGAAGAGTCAATCAAAATGGGAACTCGTGCAGGAATGACAAAGGCGTTAACCGTCACAGGTGGTGTGATTACATCAGCGGGAATTGTTCTGGCTGCAACCTTCGCCGTTCTTGGAATTTTGCCTCTTGTATTTCTTGCTGAACTTGGCTTTGCAGTCGGCTTTGGAGTTCTGCTCGACACCATGCTTGTTCGCTCGATTTTAGTTCCTGCACTCGTGCATGAAATTGGGCCAAAAGTTTGGTGGCCTTCAAAACTTCAATTCCATGGTCAGCCAGTTAAGTCTGTTAAGTGAGGTAAGTGAGTAAATCAGTTGTAGTAGTTGGCGCGGGTCTAGCTGGTCTAACCTGCGCTATCTATTTACAACGATCAGGAGTTGAAGTAACGGTTCTTGAAGCAAGTGATCGAGTTGGCGGTCGAGTAAAGACCGATTCAGTAAATGGTTTCCTCTTTGATCACGGATTCCAAGTAATTAATCCCAATTATTCTGAGATAAAGCGACTTGATGCGCTTTCTGGAATTGAGTTTGTCGAAATTTTCAGCAATCTACGAATAATTGAAAAAGCAAATGAAACTAAGATTGGATTAAGTCATCCAATAAATACGTTAAAGGTTGGTTCAATCGGGGAGAAGATTGCCTTCGTTAATTTTCTGGCAAGTAAATCAAAAAATGGAAACCTTGGTCAGAGCGCGGAAAAGTTTGTAAATCTTTATTCGAGAGTTCTATCGCCATTCTTGCGAGGAGTTTTCTTAACTAGCCCCGATTTAATTCGCCCCGATATTGCACGGGAAATCATCCGTTCTTTTATTCTAGGCCGGCCAGGTGTCCCAGAAACTGGTGTGGGCCAACTTAGCGAAGCGTTGGCAGATCACGTTTTAAATGTGAAGCTAAATGCACGGGTTGATGAGATTAAAAAGGGGAGTGTGCGTGGAAATTTTGGCACCATTAATTGTGATGAAATTGTAGTTGCAACTGATTTAACCACTGCGGCCCAGATGCTAGATCTTGGTGAGATCCCAAAGACCTTGAGTTCAACTACTTGGTATCACACAACAAGTGATGAAATTTTAGATGACAACTATTTGGCCGTGGATGCAAAGAGTCCAGTTGTGAATTCTTTAGTTATTTCTAAGGTGTCTAAAAGCTATGCACCGGCTGGAATGAATTTGGTTTCGAGCACCACAATTGCACCAATTTCTGAAAGTGAAGTTCGTAAAGAGCTTTCGAAAATTTGGAAGTGCGAGACTCGAAATTGGGATTTAGCTGCGCGATATGAAATAAAACAATCGCTATCGCTGCGATTTGATTTAGATGTTTTGAATCGTAACCCAGAAATTAGTGAAGGAATCTATGTAGCCGGCGATCACCGAAGCGTGCCATCCCAAAACGGAGCAATGAGATCAGGTCGACAAGCTGCTTTAGAAATTATTTAGCAGGAGTTACTAGGGTTTCTAGCGCGTGAGTTAAGTGTGGATAGTCAAAGTTAAAACCATCAGCCAAAAGTGCTTCAGGAAGAATTCGTTTCGATCCTAGGATTTCAGTAGAGAAACCACCTAGTGCAATTTTTAAGGCCAGACTTGGTGCCGGGAAAAGTGCTGGTCTATGCATGGCTCGTGCAAGAGCTGCAGTAAATTCCTGATTTGTTGATGGATTTGGCGCAGTTAAATTTACTGGGCCAGAGATTTTAGATTCCATTAGATGACAGATTGCGCGAACTTGGTCGTGCAAGGTAATCCAAGACCACCATTGTTTTCCATTTCCAAGTTTTCCACCGAGACCAAATCGGAAAAGTGGAATCATTCGTCCAAGTGCGCCACCAGTTGGATCTAAAACTAATCCTGTTCTTATCTTTACAGTTCGCACATCGCCAGCAAGATCTGCAGCACCTTCCCATTCCCGACAGACAGCAGATAGAAAATCATCGCCACCGCGGTCTGCTTCAGTTACTGCCCGGTTTCCGGTCTCGCCATACCAGCCGATTGCACTTGCTGAAATAAAAACTGATGGTTTAACTGTTGCAACCGCATTTGCAATTGCAGTTGTTCCTAGAAGTCTGGAATTTAAAATTGTTGATTTATATTTTTTTGTCCAACGCTTATCGCCAACGCCTGCACCGGCAAGATGAATTACTGCATCTACGCCTTCAAGCGCAGTTAGATCAACAGTTCCTGCTTTTGGATCCCAAGTTATTTCGTCTCTAGCTATTGCCGGACGTCGAACGAATCTTTGAACAGTGTGTCCTTCGTTGCGAAGATGACCAACTAACGCGGTTCCGATTAACCCGGATGCGCCAGTAACCGCTACGCGTTGTGGCGGAAGACGAGTTGCCATACTTAGGAAAGACCCAAATCAGATTCGAAACGTCCACCTTCTAGACGTTCTTTAAGAGTTACTAAGAATCTTGCAGCATCTGCGCCATCTACAACTCGGTGATCATAGGAAAGACCGAGATAAACCATGGAACGAACTGCAATAGTTTCGCCGCCATCAGTGCCCTTCATAACCATTGGGCGTTTAACAACTGCGCCAAGGCCAAGAATTGCGACCTGAGGTTGATTAATAATTGGAGTATCGAACAAAGCGCCGCGACTTCCAGTGTTAGTGATTGTGAAAGTGCCGCCACCCAATTCATCTGGTGAAATTTTATTATCACGAGTTCGTGCTGCAACATCAGTTATTTTGCGTGCAACGCCACCGATATTCAAGTCACCAGCATCGCGAATTACCGGAACCAATAGCCCACGTTCGGTATCAACTGCAATTCCAAGATGTTCTGCGCCGTGATAAGTAATCTGATCTCCGGTAACCGAAGAGTTCAACACGGGATGTTGTTTAAGTGCTTCACACACTGCAACCGCAAAGAATGGCAAGTATGAAAGCTTTGTGCCTTCGCGAGCTTCAAATGAAGCCTTCGCGCGATCGCGCAAACGAGAAATTGCAGTTACATCAACTTCAACAACAGTTGTTAGTTGTGCACTTACGTGAAGTGATTCGAGCATGCGTTCTGCAATAACTTTGCGCAAGCGTGACATTGTTACGGTGGTTCCACGCAATGGTGAAACTGCAACTGGTGCAGAACTTGCTGCAGCAACTGGAGCTGCAGCAACAGGTGAACTTTGGAATACCGCCGCCTTAGGAGCAGCTGCTAAAACATCTTCCTTACGAATGCGGCCACCGATTCCGGTGCCTTTAACCTTTGAAAGATCAACATTATTTTCGGCGGCAAATTTCCGAACAATTGGAGTCACATAAGCATCATCATTAGAAACTGTTACTGGCGCAGTTTGAACAACTGGCGCAGTTTGAACAACTGGCGCAGGTGGTGGAGCAACAGGTGGAGCAACAGGTGTGGCAACAACTGGCGCAGGTGGTGGAGTTACAGGTGCAAACTTTGCAATTATTTCCGCAACAACTGGCGCAGGTGGTGGAGTTACAGGTGCCGCACCAACACCTCCAATGACTGCTAGTCGCGCACCAACTGGAACAGTTGAATCTACTGCGACATCAATAGAAACCAGAGTTCCTGATGCTGGTGACGGAATTTCAGTATCAACTTTGTCAGTTGAAACTTCTAGGAGAGCTTCATCAACAGTTACTTGATCGCCAACGCTTTTCAACCAACGTGTAACAGTTCCTTCAGTTACTGATTCACCAAGTGCTGGCATAGTAACAATTGTTCCTGCTGAAGTTGCAGCGGCAACAGGCGCACTAACAACAGGCGCACTAACAACAGGCGCACTAACAACAGGCGCACTAACAACAGGCGCAGCAACTACTGGTGCGGCAGGCGGTGGGGTAGCAGCGCTAGTTGCGCCATCGGCAATCACAGCAAGTTCGGCACCAACTGCAACTGTTGAATCAACAGCAACAACAATTTTCTGCAGGATTCCAGCAACTGGAGATGGAATTTCAGTATCAACTTTGTCAGTTGAAACTTCTAGGAGTGGCTCGTCAACAGCCACCATGTCGCCTTCGTTCTTCAACCAACGCGTAACAGTTCCTTCGGTTACCGATTCGCCAAGTGCTGGCATCGTTACAGAAAAGGTCATTTTATTTTCTCCCGTTACCCGTGTGAATGTAGTGGTTTACCAGCAAGTGCTAAGTGCGCTTCGCCAACAGCTTCGGAAAGCGTTGGGTGGGCGTGAATCAATGATGCAACATCTGATGCTTCTGCTTCCCAGTTGAATATTAATTGCGCTTCGGCCAAAAGTTCGCCAACTCGAGCACCAACCATGTGAATTCCAAGAACTGGGCCATTTTTTGCGGCCACTAATTTAATTGCGCCAGCAGTCTTGAGAATCTGGGCCTTGCCGTTTCCAGCTAAGTCATAATTCAATTCCACGACATCATGCCCACGTTCTTTGGCCTGAGCAGTAGTAAGACCAACAGATGCAACTTCCGGTTCAGAATATGTAACGCGAGGAACGCCATCGTAATTAATTGGACGTGGATTCAAGCCACCAATTTCTTCGGCAACCAAGATGCCTTCGCCAAAGCCAACATGAGCCAATTGCAAGGTTGGAATCAAATCGCCCACTGCCCAAATTCCCGGAACATTTGTGCGGCACTTGTTATCGACGATTACATATCCGCGATCCATAGTTAAGCCAGCTTCTTCATATCCTAAGTTTGCTGAAACCGGTCCACGGCCGACGGCCACGAGCAGAACTTCGGCGGTAAAAGTCTTTCCATCTTCAAGGCTTACGGTTACACCCTTTGCATCTTTACTTGCAGACTTAAAGCGAGTTCCAAGTTCAAAATTAATACCACGTTTTCTAAATGCGCGTTCTAGCCCCTTGCTTGATGATTCATCTTCAAGTGCAATCAAATGAGGCAAGCCTTCAATAATTGTTACGTCGGCACCAAAAGATTTCCAGACCGATGCGAACTCGCAACCAATAACTCCGCCACCTAAAACAATTACGCTCTTTGGAACTCGATCCATTGAGATTGCTTGTTCGCTAGTAATTATCTGGGTGCCATCGATGTCTAAGCCAGGCAGTGTCTTTGGGTATGAGCCAGTTGCTAGAACAATATTTTTTCCCGTGTACTTAACGCCGTTTACTTCAACTTCGTTCTTCGAAACTAAACGACCATGTCCTTCAATGTATGTGACGTTTCGGGATTTAACTAAGCCTTGCAAACCTTTATGTAATTTCGAAACTACGCCATCTTTGTAAGCGTTTACTGCCAACATATCGATTCCGATGAACTGAGTATTCACTCCGAAATCTGAGGAGTGGCGCGAACTATCGGCAACCTCGCCGGCATGAAGTAGGGCTTTGGTTGGGATACAACCGCGGTGCAGACAAGTGCCACCGAGCTTGTTCTCTTCGATCAAGGCGACGCTTAAACCAAGTTGCGATGACCGTAGGGCGCAGGCGTATCCGCCGCTGCCGCCACCAAGAATTACAACATCAAATTGCGACACTAAGTGCCTTTCCGTTAATTACTGCTATTTACCCAAGAAACTTGAGCCTAATCTTGCCACGAAATCCCTCAGAGCCTAATTCGCGAGTAGTTGATTATTTGCGGGACCGTGGCGCTTGTGATGAAGCCGACTCAATCAGGGTTACCAGGGATCTAAGCGCTATTCCAGTGCC